>CAYYNF010000103.1:0-7820 GCA_964472695.1 uncultured Flavobacteriaceae bacterium | reverse complement strand
TCTTATAACAGTATAAAACACAGTGATGATATTATAAAAATTGCTAAAAATAAATTTTCAGAATACGTAAATAAACAGATAACAGAAGAAGAGCTTAGAAATCATCTAGAACTACCTACACTTGGTAGTAGTAATAAGATTGATGAAGAGCCTAGTATGGCAAGCCTAATTAGTTTACGAAATAAACTAAAAGCAGAACAAGCGAAGTATGAGGAATACGAACCGCTTCTTAAATCCTTTTTAGAAGTACACAAAAAACTAGATCAAAGTCTCAGAAAACTTTGGAGTATACAGCAAAATATACCGACTCTTCAAAGAGGAAAGATAGAACTTACAGAAGAAATATCAGATATATTAAAAAATATTGAAGAGAGTAATACCCGTATAGGTAAATTGACTCAAAGTAAAGAAAGATTAGAAGGTGAAATAGATAGGAGTGATGAAATTCAAAAGATAGAAAGCATCATTGCTAAACAAAAAGAAATTACTAATGCTCTGAATGAATTAGAACAAATCTTCACTAATCATTATGCATCTAGCGAAAAACCTGAGGTAAGAAATAAAAGAAAAGCTCTATTCCAAAAAACCTTAAACAATCTTAATAAGATTAGGAAAGGTTGGGAAGCAAGTGTAATAAGTATAATTGATAATAATTCCAGGCTACACGAAGAGATTTCCAATTTTGAAAATCAAATAGATACACTCGAAGATACCATTAAGAAATATAAAAATAAGATAAAAAATCTAACGTCACAGATAGAAAATAACAGTACTGAAATAGCAACTGAAGAAACAAATGCTAAAAATGAGCAGGATCAACTTAATACTATCCAAGAAGAACTTCAAGATATTTATAATGAGATGAGTAGTTCTCTCGAAGATAGCTGTATTGATTGGTCTAAAGACATCACGACAATTGAGAGGAGCCTTGAGGAAATTTGGTCCAAAATGGAACAGGAAAAAGAAATTATAACTATAAACATCACCCCCACAACACCAATCCCAAATGAAATTCAGTCACTAGGAACTTATCAATTTGAAGCACTTGCATCATACCTAGGAGAGTCTACTCAAAATGACACACCACTAGACGATGTGATTACTATACCTCCTAGTGAATATAGTAACGAACAAGATGCTTTAGATATTATAGATAAACACGCGGCCTTTTATCAGAATTTAAAAAAAGAGGTAAACAAAGTACTAATACGTATCTCTTCAAATACTCAAGATGTAGATAGAATCAGAAAGAGACTACAAGAGCTAAAAGAAACTCTACTTAATGCCCCTAGTTTAACCGAAGAACAGATAGCAACAGATACCAATGAATTTGAAACGCTCTTGGAAATATTAGATGATAAGAACGCAGTAATGAAAAGTGACTTTAAACGCTACAAAGAACTAAAACGAGAAGAGAGCAAACTAAATGCAAAATTGAAAGATATCGTAAAATATCTTCGTAATGAGCATTACATGAGCCGTACAATGATCTATAGTATTGATTGGTCTAAAGACATCACGACAATTGAGAGGAGCCTTGAGGAAATTTGGTCCAAAATGGAACAGGAAAAAGAAATTATAACTATAAACATCACCCCCACAACACCAATCCCAAATGAAATTCAGTCACTAGGAACTTATCAATTTGAAGCACTTGCATCATACCTAGGAGAGTCTACTCAAAATGACACACCACTAGACGATGTGATTACTATACCTCCTAGTGAATATAGTAACGAACAAGATGCTTTAGATATTATAGATAAACACGCGGCCTTTTATCAGAATTTAAAAAAAGAGGTAAACAAAGTACTAATACGTATCTCTTCAAATACTCAAGATGTAGATAGAATCAGAAAGAGACTACAAGAGCTAAAAGAAACTCTACTTAATGCCCCTAGTTTAACCGAAGAACAGATAGCAACAGATACCAATGAATTTGAAACGCTCTTGGAAATATTAGATGATAAGAACGCAGTAATGAAAAGTGACTTTAAACGCTACAAAGAACTAAAACGAGAAGAGAGCAAACTAAATGCAAAATTGAAAGATATCGTAAAATATCTTCGTAATGAGCATTACATGAGCCGTACAATGATCTATAGACGTTTGTCATATAATCATAATATTCCCATAGTAACAGCAATACCTGCTACAAACAGAAGAAATCTTCCCGAAATAGAAGCAAGTGAAGTCCCAAATACATCAAGAAAAAAGCCTTCACCTTCACTATAAAACATTCTTAAAATAAAAAAATTACAAAATGCCTAGAAAACATCAAATAACTGAAGTTTTAATAGATAATTATATGTCTGAACTACTACGTAGTTTAAGCAGTACACTTATAAACTTTGTTGAACCCGAAATAGTTAATGGTGAAGAAACTGGTAACATTGAAATAAACAATGAAAAGCTATCAATAATTATTAACAACATAATACAAAAAGAACTATCAGAACACTTTAAGTCAAATAGCTACGAAAAGATCCTAAATTTCCCTAAGGAAGATTTAGAAAACTACCTCGAGAGAGTAATAGATCTTGTACATAATCGTATTAAGGATGAAATTAAGAAACATAATGAATCTATAAAACCCGAATCTAAAATAAATACTCGACTAGCATATTTAAGAGACTATTTTTTAGCAGGTATATCTTATGATGAATCTTATAGTGATCTAAGAGAGCAACTAAGAGATGAAACTAATAAGTTATTTGAAACATGTTTTACCCCTTCACTAGGAGATGAATTAGAGGGTGAAGATATCGAGACGCTATTAAGGGAAAAGGAAATATTACTCGATATTAAAAGCATTTTACGTAATCAAAGAAAACGTAGTTACGATAGAAGATATAAGTTACACAAATCTTATGTAGCACATTGGGAAAGATATTCAAATAGATTAAAAAATATTTTTTACGATCTATATCAGACTGATGATTATATAAAAAGTTTACATGAAACTATAGCACATATAAATAAAGAAGTAAAAGCTGAAGAGAGTCATCTCTCTAATTTAAAAACGAAACATCAAGAGCTATTACAAAAGCTTTCTGAATTACTATCTGAAGTAGAAAAATCTCCGAGTCTAAGAGCAAATTATATATTAAATGAGGCTATGGATGACTTAGTGAATTTTAAATGTATGCTAGATGAACTTAGGGAAAAGAGTACTTATATATTTAATTCTGAACAAGAGGCAACAGACAGAGTATTCAATAAAATTCGACAACTTCAAAGTACTGGACTTCCCGATCTTGAGAAACAAACTTTATCTACTGACGATATTAAACTAAAAGAGGAAATAAACGACCTAAGAAAAGAAATATCCAAAGTTAGCTCTGAAATCACTAAGACAACTTCAAAAATTAGAGAAACTAAAGAAGATAAGATTGATTGGCGAAAAGAAAAGATAGACAAATTGAATAAGAAGAAAATAAGTTTATCTACTAATAAAGCATTATTATATGAATCAAAAAAAGATATTGATAAACATACAAAAGAAGTCCCACATATAACAGATCACCCAGTTATAGCAGACGATTTATCTGATACAGTCAATGAACAATTAAGAAAAATAGAGGCTGAGATAACATCTAGACGAAAAAGATCCTTAGTTACCGAAACCGTAGAGGCTTCAGTCCCTTTAGAATCTAAACTAGAAGATACGAATCATCGCGTAACGAGACTTCCTCTATATGAACTAATCAATATACTAGAAGGTACAGGTATTCATCACAAAATTGTTCCCTCTGAAAAAACAAGTAATAGAGAAAAAATCTCTGCAAAAGTAAAAAAAGTAGGGAGACTATTTACAAAAGATAAGGAGCGAAAAAATAGACATATACAAGAATACACTAAATTACATAAAAAGCTAAATAAACTAAGTAATAATTATAATATTACCATTGGTGAACTAAGAACAAATAAAGAAGAACAGTTGCTTCTGAAGGATCGTCTGCAAGAGGCTATAAGTAATAATGATAACAAAAGTGTAATCTATCAAATTAAAGCCGATATAGAAGCTGTAAACGAAAAGATCGAAAGAGCATACAAGGATTATATGTCATTTGAACAAAGTTTAGATCATTTAGAAATGGAGCTGGATGATATAGAAAAGAAACTAAAGAAAGATGGTATTGATATAGATGAACTTCAGGATAAAATAGATGCACAGCCTGAACCAGAAACAGAGAGCTATAGTTACACTAGTATACCACAAGCAGGCATAGCACTTAGTGGTGGAGGTAGTGGTGGTAACGATCTAGAGGTCTTTGGTATAGTACAAGTACCTTCAGCCCCTATAGCAGAAGTAATTGAAACAACTTTTTCTAATCATGGGCAGACCCCAACAGCTCCTCCAATGGCAGAAGTGATAGGGACAACGACTACAGAAATGGCTTTTCCAAATCATGAGCACCCCCCAACAGCTCCTCCAATAGCTATAGCTATAGATACACCAATAACTTCCCCAAAAAGACAACCTGATTCACCTGCAAGTCCTAGTAAACAACGATCAGGGGTAAAACCTTAACAACAACTATAGTTTATGCAAAAAAATAAGTCATTTCTTTATAAAGAAACGACTTATTTTTTGATAACTTAAAATAATCTAGTCAATAATATCAAATCCACAATAAGGAATAAGTACTTCAGGAATCTTAATTCCTTCAGGTGTTTGGCAATTCTCTAAAATACCAGCTAATACACGCGGTAAAGCTAAAGAACTACCATTTAGAGTATGTGCTAATTGCTTTTTCCCATCATTTCCTTTAATACGTAACTTTAATCGGTTCGCCTGATACGTTTCAAAATTTGATGCTGAACTGATTTCTAACCAACGGTCTTGTGCCGTAGAAAACAACTCAAAATCATAAGTAATCGCAGAAGTAAAACCTAAATCACCACCACACAAACGTAAAATACGGTACGGTAAATTCAATTCATTTAAAATCCCTTTAATATGCTCTACCATACCATCAAGAGCCTGATAAGAATTCTCAGGTTTCTCGACACGTACAATCTCCACTTTATCAAACTGATGTAGACGATTTAGACCTCGTACATGTGCCCCATAAGATCCTGCCTCTCTACGGAAACATGGTGTATACCCTGTATAGGCTATTGGCAACTGATTTTCCTGAAGCATTTCACCTCTGAAAATATTGGTAATAGGTACCTCAGCTGTAGGGATTAAGTACAAATCATCACCCGTAACATGGTACATTTGCCCTTCTTTATCTGGTAACTGCCCTGTTCCATAACCACTATCTGCATTTACTAAATGTGGTACCTGTACCTCTTGATAACCTGCTGCTGTATTCTTATCTAAAAAGTAGTTAATTAATGCACGTTGTAAACGAGCTCCCTTTCCTTTATAAACAGGGAAACCAGCTCCTGTTACCTTTACACCTAACTCAAAATCTATTAAATCATATTTTTTCGCTAACTCCCAATGTGGCATAGCTGCTTCATGTAGTTCTGGTATTTCTCCTGAACGGAAAACTTCTTCGTTATCTTCATCGGAATTTCCTGATGGTACTATTGAGTTAGGAATATTAGGAATAGTATACAATAACTGATTCAAGGCTTCCTGATATGTATTTAGTTGCTCCCCTAAGGTCTTAGTCTCTTCTTTTAACTGACCTGTCTTTTCTTTTAATAGATTTGCCTTTGCTGCCTCTCCACTCTTATAAAGCATTCCTATTTCTTTGGATAATTTATTAGAGGTAGCTAGCTTGTCATCCATCTCAGTCTGTGTATTTCTCCTGGACTCATCTAACTCCAATACTTTTGTTAGGACTTCCTTAGCCTCAATATTTCTTTTTTGTAGAGCGCTCACATAAGCGTCAAAATTTTCTCTAATAAGAGCTACTTGTAACATGTTAATTTATTATTTTTTGATCCAGAGAGTGTCAACTATTATTCATAATGTATTACTAAAAATCGAATTGATACTTATACGAAGCTCAAAATATAGTTGACAATAAGCAGACTAGCTGTTGATTTTTACGCATAAACAATAGCTTGCTTTCAGGGTATTATTAATTATTAAAAAGTTTAAAAATAACAGAAATAACCCTCACCACAAAAAGAATTTTGACTTGTTATATAAAATGTACATCCTCTGTACTATTAAATGATAAGCATTGTATGACTACATTCAACAAGTAAAGCTACCCCAAAAAAAACAGCTTATATAAAATGATGAAGATTCATCATTTTATATAAGCTGTCTTGTAAAAGCAAAGACTTTACTTCTATAAAACACTAATAATAAGAAAATTATTAGGAACTTGGCGGAACATAATTTGGAAAAAGAGACTTAGTTATGTCTTTAGAGAATATCGCACCTGAGCAACTTCCCCAAAGAGGATGTTGTTTATAGATAAGATTGTCCTCTTCGGTATCTAAAAGAGAAAAACTAAACTTATTGGTTCCATTTGATGTCTGTCCATAAGGTGCTAAATAAGCTCTATAAGATAATGTATTCCCCCCTATTCTAGCAAATTGCACTACGACATTTTCAGGTTCATCATCTTTATAATCTTCTTTTAATTTATACCTAGTCTTATCATCTGTAGATGCATTAGCATAGGTAAAAAGTTCTACTTTATGACTTGGATAACCAAAATAACGGAGTCTATAACGACCTCTCACTATATCTCTTTCTTGTAATGATGGTGGATACATATTGATGTTTACAGGCTTAACCCAAGTTCCCGAACATACTCTTGCTTGTTCACTCTGTGCCATAAACTGATCTGGTTCAAAACTTGCTGTTTCTGAGATATCATCCTTACTACAAGAAAATAAAGTTAATGATACTAAAGCTGCACTTAAAATTTTGTTTATCGATTTCATAATAATAGTAAATTTATATTATCAATATAACAATAAACAACAATAAAAATTATCAATTTAAACTAAACACAATCAAAAATCAACAAAAACAAAAAACAAATCAACTAACTATACCATAGTAACTTCCGAACTATCATTTTTTTAATAAATAATATAAACTACACCACACTATGAACTAGGTTTTGATACTAGAATAAAAAAACGTAACCACCTAATTATATAAAACTTAACACTACTAAAACTTCGAATGTATGTAATATACAGAGTTGAAGCACTTAAAGTATATCTATATCCCTCCACTATTAAATTAAATAGATATAAACTAAACCTAATCTAAAAAAGTACCGCCTATATAAATAATGCATGTTCATTATTTATATAGGCGGTACAAAATGAAAATTTTATTTTCTTAATCTAGAATAGACGAAATATCCTTAGTGAATCTTGCTCCTGAGCAACTTCCCCAAACAGGATATTGTTTCCCGATACGTTTATCATCTTGATCTAGAGTTGTATCTACAAGACAATAATGATATTTATGGTTACCACTAGCTGTTTTCCCATAAGCTGCTAGATAAGCCGGAGCTAATTGAGGACTATCTTCTGGATCAATCTGATCTTCACCGTAGAAACTCCTTTCAAGATTTTCTGGTTCATCATTCTTATATTCTTCTTTTAATCTATATCTTACAGGATCTTCAGTACCTGCTGCATAAGCAGGTTCAAATCGTTCAATTTTACGTCCTGGATAACCAAAGTAGCGTAATTTTATATGATTCCCCATATCTTCATGATCGACTCTGAATATTACAGGCTTCACTCCATTTCTGTTGGTACATACTTTTAGCTGTTCACTCTGTGTCAAAAACTCATCTGGTTCAAAGCTTGTTGTTTCTGAAACATCATCCTTACTACAAGAAAATAAAGTTAATGATACTAAAGCTGCACTTAAAATT
>CAYYNF010000102.1:0-7990 GCA_964472695.1 uncultured Flavobacteriaceae bacterium | reverse complement strand
CATTAACAGATTAAAAAACAAAACCTACCCTACATACAGGGTAGGTTTTGTCGTTTGCTTTGGGAATCTATTAATTGGTTGTACAAACAACTGAAGATCTTATGTAAAAGTCTTAGGTTAAAAATGATTCGAAGTAAGTATCAAAACACTAAAAGAAGGTATGAAGGTTTTAGTAAAATGCGTAGAAAACCAAAAAGTAAAAGAAAATCACTCACTAGAAGTTTATTACATTTATTAAACAAGCTTTTAATTTTTGAAGAGGATTTAAACGTAAGTAAAAACTCAGCTATCAGTTTAACAGCGAGGTATTACAAGAGATTAGCTACAATCTCCCTTAAGCTGAAGAGGCACTGTTCTTATAGTTTTGATATTCTCAGTTACATCATCTCCCTGAATACCATCTCCTCTGGTTACGGCACGTAATAACTGACCTTCTTCATAAGTTAAACTTATTGATGCTCCATCATATTTCAACTCACATGTATAACTGATAGGACCATCTATTAACTTTTTGATACGCTTTTCCCAATCGTATAAATCTTCTTTAGAATAAGAGTTATCCAACGAGTACATTCGATTATCATGAACAATAGTATCAAATTTTTTAACTACACCACCTCCAACACGCTTAGTGGGCGAATTTGAATCGTAATATTCTGGATACTGTTTTTCTAAATCTTCTAAAGTTTTGAATAGCTGATCAAACTCAAAGTCAGAAATAGTAGGGGTATCTAATATGTAATATTCATGGTTATATTGATGCAATTCCTTTCGAATTTGCAATATTCTTTGCTCAACTGTCATAAAGTATAAACTATTTATTTTTATAAAAATACTTTCATCATACGATCTCGCCCTGTAAAATCCTTTTTAAGAATTACTTGACGAACTCCCATATCAATCAATTCTTTTTTTAGAGACTCACCTAAATATTCGTTGATTTCAAAGTACAAACAAGCATTTGAGTTAGCATGCTTTAAGAATAAACGGGCAATTTTTAGATAAAATATTAAAGGATCTTCATCCGAAACGTACAATGCAATATCAGGCTCATAATCTAAAACATTGGCTTTCATAGCTTCTTTTTCAGAATTACGGACATAAGGTGGGTTAGAAACTATAATATCGTATTTCTGTGGCAATTCGTTAGACTCTAATATATTTTGCCCTATAAAATCAACACTTACCCCTACACGCTTTGCATTCTCTTGCGCAACAAGCAAGGCTTTTTCAGAAACATCAATTGCCGAAACTTTAGCGTTATTCAGGTGCTTTGCCAATGAAATAGCAATACACCCTGTCCCTGTTCCTATATCCAACACTTGTAAGTCTTTACTATTGGAATAATCCTTAATAATCCAATCAACAAGCTCTTCGGTCTCTGGTCTTGGAATGAGCGTATCAGAAGTCACCTTAAAATCATTACTATAAAAGTACGTTTCACCTAATATATACTGCAAAGGTTCATTATTAGACAAGCGTACTAGTGCCTGTTCTATTTGTTTTTCTACCTGAGAACAAACCTCTACACGGGGATTAAGTGCGATGTCCAATTTAGAATACCCACCATAAGCCTCCAACACACGATAAGCAATCGCATGAGCTTCCGCTGATTCATAACACAAACTAAGTTGCTCAAATAAATGATTCTTTAAAAGACAAAGCTTCATAAATTATTTTTACAACAAATATAATGCTTTATAAAAGTTTTAATCCAATGCCTGTACTACAATAAAATATAAGATACACAGCATGAATACCGTATAATCTTGAAAATATTAAAAAAATAATGAGAGGGTAATTAAAAAGAAAAAACCAACCTAAATTAGGTTGGTTTTGTCGGGGTGGCAGGATTCGAACCTGCGACCTCCTCGTCCCAAACGAGGCGCGATGACCGGGCTACGCTACACCCCGATTATTAAAATCTGATGCAAATATACAACATTAATTGAATTGCAAAAGCAAAAAAATAATTTTATTTAAAAAAATCACATTTAACCACACATCAAAACAACTAAAAAAACTCATAAACAACAGAATACGACATTTAAAAATCTACACTTTAGATTTAAAAAACGAGTAACCCATAGAAAGAGTTACCCGTTTTGTATCAAAAATGTTTAAAGTTCATATTAAAAAGAAATCTCAGTAGTAGGTAATGCCGCTTGTAACACATCTATTTGAGCTTGGGTAATACCATTCCCTTGTAAATCTAATTTCTCTAAATTAGTAAGATTTTCTAAGCCTGAAATATCATTATTATCTCTATAAGACAGATTTAAATCCTTTACAGTAGTAGGTATTGAGGCTAAGTCTGTAAATTCACCTGCATTATATAAATTTAATACTCCAAGACTTGGTAAAGCCCCCATACCTTCCAATGAAGCTACATTAGTACTAGAAAGATCTAAAATAGTCAAATTAGGCAAACTTGGTAAACTGGCTATATTCGTAAAATCCCTACTTCCTGATACAGATAAGTCCGTAAGCTTGGTACATGAAGCTAATGGTGATAAATCGTCAAGAGAACCCAAGTCTAACTCTAAAGATTCTAAATCAATTAAATTGCCAATGAAATCAATATCAATACCATCATCTCCACGATACATCGAGAATGATAAACTTTTTAAACCTATTAAATTACCTAAGTCTCTATAATCATCCGATTTATGATAAGGAAAGTTTCGAATCACTAAGTTTTCTAACTTAGATAAACCTTGTAAACTTTCTATCCCTATAATATGAGTCTCAGTAAGGTCAATTTCTAAAGTATGTATATTCTGAAAATAAGTAACAATCTGATGTAAATCCAATAGATAAATAAAAGTGATAAAATCTAGGTCTTGTAAATTCTTTAGCTCTAGAGACTCATAAGTCAAAGCGGTTTCTGGTGTGATAAGACATGAAAAAGTAGGACATAGTAAATCATATAGCTCTTTATCAACTGAAATCCTATCTGTCTGATCAACACAACTAAAATCAGGATCTATCACATAAGTATCTTCTCGGTATCTAACGTAATCGTAATCCATATCATAACGACGATCACCATGTGAAATTTCTACACTAATGTGCTCAGGTAAATTCACTCCACAAACAGGAAAAGTAAATCGGTACTTATCTTGCCAGTCGGTTTCTAGCTCAGTGCTAAAATGCATTTCATCAGGAGTACCTCTTTGTATCGTAATATCAACAGCATGAGTACTTCCTCTTGGCATACCTCCATTACAGTTTTCGAACGTTCCTTCTAAGGTGATCGTTCCCGAACCTTCAGTTAAATGACTGTAATCAGCTACACTAAAAGTATACGCTCCTGCACTAGTAATGGTTATAGGCGTACTTTCTACTTGTCCGTCACATATAAAAGGACGTAACTCATAACTTCCCGAAGGTGCTCTAAGTAAGCTAAATTTTCCATCAGCATCAGTCGTAATATTTTTAATTACGGTTCCTTCATGAAATACCTGTAATCGCTGTGCGGGCATTATATTTCCTGTAATATCCTCTACCGTAAAATTAATTTCTGAAAGACTATCCACTTTATAATCGAGGTTATACGTAGAAAAGTGCGTCACTTCAAACTCATAAAACTCACCTACCTTGGTAGCTACTCCCTCTTCTACCCATATTCCGTAATCTTCGTTAAGGTGCCATAATAAAATTTGATCTGGTGACTGATTACTCGCAGGCATTTTGACCTGTACACTAACCGTACCATTAACCTCTATAGTTTCTCCTGAAGGGGTTTGTAAATCTACCGTTAGCATCCCTTCAGTTACCAATGCAGAAAGCTCCCCTGCCTCATCAAGCCCTACTAAAGCCCCTGGTAGCGACTCTGCGTAATCTTCATTTTCAGGATGGTGATAATAGGTTTGTACTTCTACGTCACCTGTATACACATTACCATCAGCATCTACAAAAGCATTTTCAGGAAAATCTATAGCAACTTCTGAGTCAAACTGTATAAGTCCTCCTTCTGCTGCTTCAACAGTTTTCGTTTCAGGAGCAAAAAGCGTTACTTCCAATACGTTCTCTCCCGAAGTCGAAGGAGTAATATTTTTGATCGTACTAATAAACCCCTCTTTAGAAAGATGTACCCCAACAAAATCCTGATTAAGCTCTAAATTTTCGAAAGTAATATACCCATCTTGAGCGATGATTTCCTCCTCGGCTACCACAATACGAACCCCTTGAATTAAGTCACCGTTAGCATCTCTCACAACAACTTTTAGGCTACTATTTGTGGTCTCACTAGAAACTACTGCCTCTATTTTTACATTTTGTTCTTCCTGCACCTCTGCATTAGGTGTGTAAACCACCTCATCATCTATAACAGGATCAGGAAACTTAATCCTTTCACCCAAAGGCTCTTCACATCCTACTATAGACAAAAGTGTAATAGGAAGTAGTGATTTTAGATAATGTATTTTCATAAAATATATTTTTTGAAAAAATACAAAAAAGAAGAAGATAAACAGAAATTAACTCTTTAAAAATCAACAATTTTATCACAGATAAAGCTACCCAAAATAAAAAGAGAGTTACATAAATGTATTTTTCCTACAAAGCATTATAAGTGCATTCGTAAAAAGAAATATATTTGCGGTTAAATTAATTTCAACCTATGATTACAAAAACAGCATTTTCTATTTTTGAAGAAGTAATCCGTACCTATCATATCATTGATTCAGTAGACCAGCCTTTTGAAAATCCTTATAATAGTGACGATAACTTGTTAGCACATTTATTATATCGAAAATGTTGGATCGATACCGTGCAATGGCATTATGAGGATATTATACGTGATCCACAAATCGACCCATCAGCAGCTCTAAAGTTGAAACGTCAGATTGATGCATCTAACCAAGATCGCACAGATATGGTTGAGTATATCGATAGTTATTTCTTAGAAAAATACAGCACAGTAAGCGTAAAGAGTGATGCTACTATTAACTCTGAAAGTCCTGCTTGGGCTTTTGACCGTTTTTCGATTTTGGCTCTAAAAATTTATCACATGAATGAAGAGGCAACACGTGAAGATGCTTCTGAGTCACATCGCAATACCTGTCAAGGAAAATTAGATATACTATTAGAACAAAAGCAAGATTTATCAACTGCTATTGAGCAGTTACTTACAGATATCGAAAATGGAAATAAATTCATGTAGGTATACAAGCAGATGAAAATGTATAACGACGATGAGCTTAACCCTGTACTAAGAGGGCAGAAATAATAGTTTTACGTTATATATCTAAAAAACAAATACCCCTTCTTAAATAAGAAGGGGTATTTGTTTTTTAAAAAGTAGTAGGAAATCACTACTAACCTATAATATGGATCTCGGTAAAATCTTTAGAAACTGTGAAAGACGTTACGTTATTCTCAGTTTTTATCATACTTGTCAATTCATTATTATCCAGTTCAATCTTTTTAATTTCAAACGGACAACCAATAATATTCACTACAAAAGTTGAATAGGTAGTCTCGTAATTTCCATTTTTATATTGCTGAATTACAATTTCATTTTCTTTACCTACATAAGTTAAACTTCTATTACTGAACTTTCCTTTTTTATAACCATAACCATCTCCTATATCTTCATATAAATAAGATTTCTCAGTACCCTCTACATAATAACAATCTAAGGTAAGCTCTTCAATATTCTTTTCACCTACATATTGCTGAACAGGATACTTAGGAATAATAGCTCCCGATTTAACAAAAATTGGCATCGAATCTAAATCTGCATCTACCCAAATTTCTTTACCACCTTCTACTACTGAATTGTCCCAGAAATTGTACCATGTACCACGAGGGATATACATTCTACGTCCTTTTGCATTAGGCTCGTTAATAGGACACACTAGAATATGTTTTCCAAAAAGGAATTCATCCGTTCTATAATGTGTCTGTACGTCTTCCTGATCAAACAACACTAGTGGTTTTAGCATTGGTTTTGCTTTATTTATATATTCCCAAAAAGCCGTATATAAATAAGGGAGTAAAGTATAACGAATCTCGATAAACTTACGTGTAATATTAGTTACCTCTTCTCCAAAAGACCAAGGCTCCTGATCACCGTGATCACCGCTAGAATGAACTCTACAGAAAGGGTGGAAAATTCCTAACTGTATCCACCTTACAAACAATTCTCCTTGAGGTTGCTCTGCAAAACCACCAATATCAGTACCCGCAAAAGAGAATCCCGACACAGCCATACGTTGCAACTGTCGGTTAGCAATAATTAAATGCTCCCAAGTAGCTACGTTATCCCCCATCCAAGTACTTGAATAGCGTTGTGTTCCTGAGTATGCAGAACGTGTAATTACAAAAGGTCTATTAGGATACCCTGCTCTTTTAACTCCGTTATAAGTAGCACGAGCCATCTGCATTCCATAAATATTATGTGCTTTTCGGTGACTACACGGGTTACCATCATAATCATGACGAACATCATCTGGGAAAGACTTCCCTGGCACATCCATAACAGCAGGCTCATTCATATCATTCCAAACCCCACTAACTCCTACCTCTTCGATTAGACCTCTAAACAAACCAGCCCACCACTCACGAACTTCTGGACGTGTATAATCTGGAAAATAACATTCTCCCGGCCAAACTTTACCTTTCATGTAAGGACCATCGGCACGCTTACAATAATAATCATTAAGCAGACCTTCTAGAAAAACATCATATTCATAGTCTATCTTAATACCTGGATCAATAATCACTACAGTTTTGAAACCATCTTTTGCAAGTTCATCAACCATACGTTTTGGCTGAGGGAATTTTTCCTTATCCCAGGTAAAACACCTAAATCCATCCATATAATCGATATCTAAATAGATCGCATCACAAGGTATTTTTAACTCTCTAAACTTATTAGTAATCTCTTTAACTTTCGACTCTGGATAATAACTCCATTTACACTGGTGAAAACCTAATGTCCACAAAGGAGGTAACTCAGGAACTCCCGTAAGCTGTGTATATTTTACGGTTACTTCTTCTACCTCTGGCCCATAGATAAAATAATAATTCATTTCACCACCTTGTGCCCAAAAGCTAGTAACATTACGTCTTTCCTGACAGAAGTCGAAATAGGTACGGAAGGTATTATCAAAGAAAATTCCGTAAGCTTTGAAATGATGTAACCCTATATAAAAAGGAATCGCCTTATAAATAGGATCTGTATTTTTTCCAAAAGCATACGAATCTGTTGCCCAATTTTCAAAACGTTTCCCTTTCAGGTTCAAATGTTCTGGCTTATCTCCTAGTCCGTAAAAGCTTTCTGCATCTTCGGACATTTTACTCATTTTTACGATATCAGTTCCCAGCTCGTAACTCTCTTCCCAGTGAAAACCTTGCTCATCTTTAAGGATCAACGTATCATCTTTAACATCATATATAGATATTTTCAGATTCTGTTTATCAATATGCACACGAACTTTCCCTGTTTCAATAGTATACTCATTAGTATGCTCCTTAGCTTCTAGAAAATTATATCCATCAATTTTAGTTTTTTCGATGGCATAAGAGAAATCCTTATCGAATTTTCTGTTAGTAGTATAACGGAATCGTATAACACTATCTCTCAATACTGTTAACTGTAGTATTACTCCATTTTCGGAAGTGAAGAAAAACGTATCTAAATCTTTTTTAAAATTGACTAATTTGGAGGGATATAAATTCCCTTTTCTTTCTATATTTTCATTTAGTATCATGCTATCTATTTTTAATATAAAGTATAGAAGTTAAATATGTTTTAATATTATCATATTAAAAGGTTGTAAAGTTATATCAATGTATTGTTCTTGATTATGTAAACTCCCTATTTTAGGGGTTATCGATTGTTTTAAAGATTTATTAGTTCCAAAATACTTTTCTAAATTAGAGTTAAAAACCTCTTTAAGCTTTGTGTTTTTAGGAACTCCTAATTTATAATCTGGCAAGTAGCCTCCTCCGAAGTTACAAACAATTATTAGATTATTAC
>CAYYNF010000101.1:0-8014 GCA_964472695.1 uncultured Flavobacteriaceae bacterium | reverse complement strand
GTCTATAAAAAGGATTACAACTCTGATGTCAAATAATATTCCGTAGGAATAAGCGTATCTATATGGTGAGTTTCTTTCAGAAATGTTTCAATTTTTTGACGGAAAGGACTGTCTTTTCGGATAGCTACCCCAAAATCTGCTAGGTATTCGTAATAATTATACGAGGTGAATAGCTGCTCATTCTGAAGTATATTATAGCGTAACGCCGCATAATCGTAATGTGGCATCCACACAAGATCAGGTTTATACTTTTCTAAGGAACTACCGATCACTTTACTATTAAAGGATTTCTCCTTTAAAACCCCCGTATTATGTAAACCTACAAAACAAATAATAGGACTGTTTAGATTAAAAGCTGCAATACGTCCATGCTCACTTGCTGCAACTGTAAATTTTTCATCATCAATGTATTTAATCAATTGATCAACATCATACCTAAACCTGAGTACCCCTATAATAGGATGCGTTTCTTTATAGAAATGAGGTTTAAAAAGTATTTCGTAATCACAGGATAACTCATACGCTTTTTTTTCTTTTTTCTTAAAAATTGCATCTAATACGACATCGGACTGTGCCATAAACACACAAAAAAGCCCAACAGCAAGGTAAATATCTATATTCGAAAAAAATGCCTTCCTGGATTTCAGCAGCAGTATTTCCTTTAAAGCTAGCAAAGCTGGGGCTAATAAAAAAGATAAGGAAGGGTAGTAATAACGCCCATTAGTTCCCATAATCTGCACCTTAGTAATAAGTATGCCAGTTGTTATAACAAAAGGAATATAGAATATGAGTATCTTTTTTAATTTAGGAGTAAATAAACCCAAAATAGAAAGTACTATCAAATGTGTATTAATCAACAGCATATCCATAACATAATCACCGCTATTCCAATAATATATACCCAAAAACACACTATAAAAATCGGCTGTTTTTACATAATAAGGTATCGGAAGAGGATCTCCGAAATAAAGGTAAACCCCTAAAAAATGGAATAACAATACCGCCGTTATTCCCAAACTAAACTGGATGATTTTAGTCCATTTTACCCTATGATAAAGCATCCATAAGAAAGGAAATAAAGTAACATAAAAGAAATTATCAGGACGTGTTAAAAAACCTAGGTAACCTATAAAAATTAAATAATAAATGCTTGTTTTCTTCTTCTCATCACTATTAGTATACTGTAAACAAGCCTGAACCATTAATATATTAGTACAAACAGCTGCTATAGTATCCATACCTGTTAAATGCACTGCTAAAGGAATACCTGATAGCATGGTTATAATTAACACTGGAAGTCCATAAATATTGGCTTGTTTAAGAATACTTCTACTTAAGTTGAATATTAAATAAATGGCCAGTATAAAATAAATTAGGTTATGTAAATATATATAGAAGTGTACCCCAAAATATTCATGTAGTCCTAAACTCATAAAAAACACATGTGAGAACACAAATAAAATACTAGTACAACCATAACTAGGCTCATCAGCTAACCATCCATAAACACCATGTTCCAATATATTATGAGCATACCTAACAAACATATAAGAATCATCAATAATTACTACCGTCACATATTGACTATACACATAAATCGATAATAAGATAGCCCCCAAACAGGTTAATAGTTTTTTATAGTCCATAAATAAGAATTCAGTTTTTCGATAGTGAATAAGCTAAAAAAGCTATTTATGCCAATTTCTTAATAAAATTGATATAAATAGCTTTAAAATGAAGAATATTTTTTTAAATATTCGAGGTGTAAATTGCCCTTATAAAACGACGACGATCTCTTTTTAGATTAAAGTTTGATCGATCCGCTTATTTGCTTTGAAGGTTTTCTTTCTAATTGAGCTTGTTGTTCCTGTCGAAGTAAAAAATTACGTCGTTGCTCTATCATCTTATATAATTTACTTTCATCACTACGTCCTAATACAGAACCGTATTGTACATAGCCCTTATCATCAATAAAATTCAAAGCTTTTTCACAATCTCCCTTAGACAAATTATTAATACGTTGCAGAGTAGTTATCGTAGTAGTAGGTTTTATATTTATACCAAGATCTGCTTCAAGTTCATTTAACATAGCATCCATAACACGCTGTTCTTCTCTTTCCATAAAAGTAAGGCGTTGATGAATAGCGTCATAAACCGGACCTCTATTTTGTACACTAGTTTGTCTTCTCCCCCTTAAAAAGTTAAATAATTTATTGAGATCTTTCTTTGCTAGATTACCAATATTTTTCTCAAGATCAGGAACATTTCTTAAATCAATACCACTTTCCTGTTCAAACTCATATAGCAATTGATTAAACTCTCTTCTATTACTTAAAAAAGCATCAATACGCCCCCATAAGCTACTATTTTGAGACACTATCATACCTTCCTGTAGCTCTTTTCCCCAAGAATTCACTGCTTTAGAAAGTGTATAATTATCTGGATCTTGAAGAAAATATAAAGCTTCTTCTAATTGAGCTTTAGTTAAAGAGTCTACAAGACTTTCTGGAGTCGTCGTACTTGAAAGGGCAGGGGTAGGTATACCACAAGCTCTAAATATGGCACTAAACTCTTGTATTTTTTCATGTCTTTCTGTGAATTGATTCTCTCGCTCAGCAGCTTTTCGAAGTTCTCGAGATTGTCGAGCAGCTTTACCCATTGATTTAAACATAACTTTTCTTTTTATCTAGTTTTGAGTGGCAGATATAACTAATTATTTGTCTGTAAATTCCATTTTACTAGATTTAAAGCACTGTAAATCTGCACCACACACTGAGCAGCAATAATCCTTTGGGAGATCTTCAAAAAATGTACCTGGAGGAATACCAGCTTCTGTATCTCCTGTTGAAGGGTCATAAATTGTTTGACAATCTTGACACTGATACACCTCTAACACGACTTTTTCTTCTCCTATAGATAAACTTCTAAGAACATCGGTATCATTATCTCCAACACCTAATTCACTAAAATAACGTTTAATAAGTTCCATTAACAAACTAGGCAAAGCTATTTCATCTACATCTAAAGCATGAACAATATAGCTGTGACTATTAGGGTTAAAATTCTTAGCATATACAAGGTTAAAAGTTGGACGAATGATGAATTCATCATCCCCTACTACTGGTAACGGATTCATTTCTATAATTATAGAAGTAAAATAGCTAGTACGTCTTGTAGCATGTTTAGCAATAGCAAAGGTGAGTCCATAAGTACTAATATCATTTTGGTCGAAATTCAATACTATATTTTTCTTAAGTTGTAATGCCTGTCTATTATCTACTGGTAAATGCCAATTAAGCTCTAATGAAGAATGACGCACATTAATTCCGAAGTGCCCTAAAAGTTTTTCTAGAGTCAACCTAGACTCCTTATGAATTCCTTTCACTATAAAAGACTTCCAAGGTGTAAGTCCTATTTTTCCAATACGATGATCTACACAGAAATTGCAAAGTGCCTTTAAAAATTTAAGATCATAACGGTTGTTACGCCAATATAACCCCAACCAATAGGTGTTATTAGACATCTTATTCATTCCTTCATAATACGGAAAAGGTCTAAAATCAACCTTTAAACTCTCCTTAATAACCTTATAATTTAATGAGGTCGAAGCATTAATAAAATGAAATAAAGCTTGAATAGAAGTTGCCTCATGGTAATATTTTTCAATAAGTTCCGATAAATGAGCAATATCCCATGTATATACCAATACTGGGTAATACTCCTCAGCATAACCTGGTAACCTTGTATACAAATACCAGTAGTCCTCATATTTAGAAGATATAAAATTTAACTCCCCATAATATAATGGTACCATTTGCTGTAGCGGATCAACAATATTTATTTTAAGTTGAGTATCATAACGAAACTCTTCCAAAATATACAAATAGGTTGTACCTCTTAACCATGGTGTTGAACGAAACACATCTATAGCAACATAAGAACTTGTGATATTTTGATCCTCCATACCTACAAAATATTCGGTATCAAAATTATCATGTATCTCAGTTAGCTCTTCGCTATTGTTATATTTTGGAAATAAAATATCCTGTCGAGAGCCAAAATGCAAAACATCCAAGCCCATGCTTTCCGCCTTCTGAATCACTTTCAATAACTCTCCTGGTGAAATAACCCCTCCTTTCACCTGTATACGCTCCAAATAATCTTTCATAACTTATCAATCTTAAGGTAATACCATCGTATTATACGACTATCCTAAAAAGTTTATACCCATTAAAAATTATTATAACACATATAAGTCTTTTCCTTTCTAGTGCAAAATAATTCATCCAACAAATAATAATTCAACTGGTATAAACACTTAATTACGTAACCTGTAAAGCATCTTCCAAAATTTGTTTTACTTCACTTTTACAACTTCCACAACCTAACCCAGCTCCTGTCGTTTTACAAAGCTCAGAGAAATCAGTACATCCATCGCGGATAATATCTTTTAGGTTTCCATCACCTACCTGACTACACGAACACACTAAACTTCCTATCATAGGTTTATCTACTTTGTTTGAACGTAAAAGCTCTTCCCTTTTCTCGGAGAGTTCTATCTTTTCTTCAATTAACCTCTTGAACTCTGCAAATTCACTTTTATCACCCATCAAAATACAACCTATAAGCCAGTCGTTGTAAACAATACACTTTTTGTAAAAACGCTTAGACACATCCATAAGAACAACCTCTTGATAAGCAGGCTCATTTTGAGGATAATCTAAAGTACCGATACTACAAAGGTCTAAGTCTTCAAACTTTAGAATATTCATAAACACAGATCCTTTATAAATAGAAGAAAAATCACCTAATACAAAATGAGCTACAATATCCGCTTGTTGTTCTGCTGCAGATGTTATTCCGTATAAGTTACCTTCAAACTCTGCTATTTCACCTACAGCAAATATATTTGGATCACTGGTCTGTAAATAATGATTCACATCAATACCTCTATGGCACTTAAGCCCACTCTCTTTAGCTAACTCAATATTAGGAACAGTTCCTATAGAATATACAATCGCATTGCACGCAATTCTTTTCCCTGTTTTTAGGGTTACATCTAAGTGATAATCATCCACATCAAACACCGTATCTACCTCGTTATCAAAATATACCTGAATTCCCTTTTCTTTAACATCTTCTGCTAGTAACCTACTTGCTATTACATCAAGTTGACGTTCCATGAGTCGACTTCCTCGTTGTATAATAGATATCGTGATATTCTTTTTTCGCAAAGCTGCCGCTAACTCCAGTCCCAACAAACCACCACCAACAATAAGAACATGCTGTTTCTGATTCTCTATACCCGAGTCATCAAGATAACACTTAAGTGCATCTGCATCAATACGATTACGCATCGTAAAGCGTCCTGGCAAATGGATTGGTACTTCTTTAGGAACAAAAGCTCTACTACCCGTAGCCATCAGCACTATATCATAATCATGACTATTCCCCTTACTATCAGTAACACAACTTTCTTTTCGATTAATTTGAACGGCTGGATTGTTAGTTTCTAAAGTAATATCAAAACGTTCTAACTCTCCTTCTCTCAGTTTTTGTAAAACATCCCAAGTAAGTTCTTCTGAAATATATTCTGGTAATAGCACACGATTATAAAACGGATAAGCCTCTTTACAAAAAACAGTAATTTGATCCTCCTTGTTATGTTCTCTATAAGTCTGAATAAATCGAAAAGCAGCCGTACCAGCACCAATAATACATATCTTCTGTTTAGGCTTTCGATACTTCTGCACCTGTACAGCAGTGTATTTAAAATCAGGTTCTTTGGAAATAGGATCAATAATACTCGTAGTAAGGTTGTTAACTCTTGCGAAATCATTCCCCATGACTTTCCCCCAATGAATAGGCATAAACACCACTCCTTTACCTATAGTATCTGTAATTTTCACTTTTACCTGTACCTTACCTCGCTTACTGGTTACTAGTACAATATCTCCTTCCTTAAGATGTCTTAAATAGGCATCTACTGAATGTATCTCTAGGTAAGGCTCAGGAATATGCGTTAATAACCGATTCACCTTTCCTGTTTTAGTACGCGTATGCCACTGATCACGAATACGTCCCGATGTTAAAATAAGTGGGTAATCTGATGAGGTATTTTCTGAATTAGGCGTGGTAAATTGAGGCACTATGAACTTTGCTTTACCGTTATCCGTATAAAAATGTCTATCTTCAAAAAGACGTACTGTTCCAGGGTGTCCTTCACTAGGCACAGGCCATTGAAAACTTCCTTCCTTCTTAAGACGTCTATAACTTAAACCTGTTATATCAATATTGGTATCCTTTGTCATTTGCACGTATTCGTCGTACACCTCTGACACATGGGAGTAATTAAAACTTTCATATCCCATTTTCTGAGCAAAACGCCATATAATTTCAGCATCAGGAATAGCATTCCCTGGTGGATCTACAATTTTACTAAGATGTGAAATACGACGCTCACTGTTGGTCATTGTTCCCTCTTTCTCTGCCCATGCAGCGGCAGGTAATATGAGATCTGCATACTCCAAGGTTTCTGCATTTTTCGAAATATCCTGAACTACTACAAATTTTGCCTTTTTTAGTGCAGCCTCTACCTTATTAGAGTTTGGTAAACTGACTAAAGGATTAGTACAAGCGACCCATATAGCCTTAAGTTTTCCATTTTCGAGTGCTTCAAACATTTGTGTAGCAGTGTACCCTGGTGTACCTGAAATTTCTCGTCCCCCCCAAAAATTAGCAACTTCCTGACGGTGTTCTTCATTAGACAAATCTTTATGTACCGCTAAGAGGTTAGCCATTCCTCCTACTTCACGTCCTCCCATAGCATTAGGCTGACCTGTTAATGAAAAAGGGCCACTCCCAGGTTTACCTATATGCCCTGTAAGTAAGGAAAGGTTCAATAATGCATTATTCTTATTAACCCCAATAGAACTTTGGTTTAACCCCATAGCCCACATAGAAATAAAGCCCGTGGCATTCCCTATAAGGTCTACTGCTTTTTTTATCATATTAACAGGAACTCCACACATTTTTGAAGCCTCCTTTACACTTATTTTTGAAACACTTTCTTTTAATTTCTCAAAATTATCCGTGTGATTTTCTATAAAGCTAGCATCAATTTTTCGACGTTTAATCAACAAATAAGCAATCGCATTATATAAGATAACATCTGTCCCAGGATAAATTTGTAAATGTATATCAGCAAGATCACAGGTCTGTGTTTTTCGAGGGTCTACTACAATAATTTTCACATTAGGATGCTTCTCTTTATGAGCCTCTACACGACGCCAAATAATAGGGTGACACCATGCCGGATTAGCACCTGCTACTAAAAACAGATCAGCAAGCTCAATATCAGCATAACCAATAGGAACACTATCCTCCCCAAGAGCTTGCTTATAACCTACTACGGCCGAACTCATACAAAGTCGTGAATTAGTATCTATGTTATTAGTACCTATAAAACCTTTGGTTAATTTATTAAATAAGTAATACTCTTCTGTAAGACATTGTCCTGACACATAAAATCCTACACTATCAGAGCCATATTTTTTAGTAATTGATCGGAATACTGCTGCTGCACGCTCCAAAGCTATGTCCCATGTAACTTCCTGTAAATCGTGATTTTTACTCCAGCGCATTTGTGGTTCCAACAAACGATCAGACTTATCCTGTACCACATGATGCAAATTCATCCCCTTAGTACAAAGTTTACCTTCATTAACAGGATGGGAGGTGTCTCCTTTAATGGTAATCTGGTTATTAGCATCTTTATGAGCTACAATACCACAACCAACACCACAATACGAGCAAGTAGTTTTATAAGTAGATGTCCGATTCATAGATAAAGTATTTTGTTGAAAGATACAAAAACTAAGTATTTATACGTAAAAAACACTTAGTTTTATTGTATAAAAAAAGCAATCTTGATAAGATCAAGATTGCTATATATAATCATAGAGAAATAAGAATACCTCAATAACTAAGTGTATTTAAATCACCATATAAAATA
>CAYYNF010000100.1:0-8080 GCA_964472695.1 uncultured Flavobacteriaceae bacterium | reverse complement strand
CTAGTATATATCTTCTTTATCCTGTCTATTTCGCCAATAGAAAGATGAGGTATTAATAAACTACCCGTTGAAGTTCCTAAAAACAAATCGTATTCCCTTTTTTCAACACGCATTAAATACTCAGCCACACCACCTGCGAATGCTCCTTTACTTCCTCCTCCTGATATTACAAGTGCTCTCATGCTCTTATTTTTCTTTCAATATATTTTTAACTTTCTGAGGTAACTCTCCATTTATCCGTAAAAGTCGTTTTTTTATCTCAGAATCCGAAATTATTTCGGTAATTAACCTCGTCGAAAAGCGATTAAACCTCCAATTAGGATGTTGTGTTGCTACTACTAAATTTCTCAAACTCTCATCGGAAAAGTTTTTTATCAAATTCAAACATTCAAATGCCTTTACACGAGTTTCGACTGGAGCGTTTAAAGACGTATAAGCACTCAGTTCATTATAAAAAGATGTATACTGCTCCTTCGAGAATCCTTCTGTATTAAGTGCTAACAACAACCATAATAAACGCACATTACTAAGGTTATCTCCTTGTTGATCCTTAGTCATCTCTAAATACGTATACTTATGCTCTTCAAAATTGTTCCACAATAAATATAACACTTCATACTGTAACTGATAAGAGTTATGAGCTAACAATTCTCTTAAATCAGGTTCTAAAGCTGGAGGTATAGCCTTTCCTAAGGTTAATATTGGACTAATTAACTGAGTATCCCTCGTAGCTATTGCTTTTCGAAACAGATTTCCTACATCAGGAACATTACTATAAGGCAACAATTGCTCAATGGCCTCTCTTACTAAATAAGGATTATACACACCTTGCATAAGCTTACTAAACTTCTCCAGCTTACTAAAAAGTGGTCTCCTACGTTCACTTGCCAATGCTAAATAGCTATTCATAAAGTCTGAAGTACGCAAAACCTCATACGCCTCTTTAGTAGGGAAGTTATTGCTATACAACCAAGTATTAGCATAAGTATTCACATCTATATCACTATACTTTTCAAGAACCTTCAAAAAATGCTTAGTGGTTACGTTTTTAAAAGCATAATGATCCAAGAAAGACTGTACAATCCTCCTAAAACTTTCTTCTCCGATCTGATTTTCTAAGGCTAATAAAGCCCAAGCACCATGCTGATAATAATTCAAAGAACTACCCTTACTAGACACCAAGGGAACTAATTTCCCTTGACTATTATGAGCGTCTAGTAACTCCGCTGTCTCATAAACCTTAAACCAAAAATAATCTTCTCCAAACAACTGTTTTTCAACTTTCAGAGCATAAAAAGTAGCAAACCCCTCATGCAACCAATGATGACGGCTATCTTCTTCAGTCACTAAGTTTCCAAACCACTGATGTGCTAATTCATGTGCACTTACACTACAAAAATTATGTTCATTAAAACTAGACTCATCAACAATGAATCGATCTGAGAAAAAAGAAGCTCCCGTATTCTCCATTCCGGCATAGAAAAAATCACGCAAAGGCACTTGTCTGTACACCTCTCCCCAAGGATAGGGTACACCTATCTGCTCTTCTAAAAAATCAAAAATCAGCTTATGATATTTATAAGTAGAACTTCTATAAACCTCTTGGGAAGAAGGTAAATAATTTTCCAATACAACTCCTGACTTTGATTTTGTCTTTTCCACTCTATATTCACCTATTACCAATGCCACTAAGTAACTACTCATTGGCTTATTTATAACGTAATGCCATTGCATTTTAGAAGGGGTAATATCTTTTTTTTGAATAAGATCACCGTTAGAAATCACTTGATAGTTTTTATCGAAAGTAACATAAAGATCAAATGTAAGTTTATCATTCATGTCATCTATAGTAGGTAACCAATTACTAGTATCCTTTCCTTGTCCCTGCGTCCATACTTGTTTTAAATTAGGAAAAAGGTCTGTAATCTGTGATTTATCATCGTTCCAACCCCAAAAATAAAGTGCTTTATTAGGTTTCATTTCGTAATAAAAAGAACAAGAATAAGTTTTATTCGCCTTAAACTTCCCTTGAAAAACAATATGTTTATCAGTATAACTAAGCTTCAAGTCATCATCTAAAGACCTTAACTCTAATATATTAAATGCATCTAAATAAACCTGATTTAACTTCTGTTTAGGCACAAAAGTCACCTTTAATTTTCCTGATACTTTTTGTGTATAAGGATCAATATCGATATAAGCTTCCGTATGCTTAAAATCTACTTGACCACCTTGCTGAGCATAAATACGAGACAAGGTAATCAGAAAGAAAAATAGGATAAATAGAAAAAAATTTTTCATTTCATTTTTTTTTATTCAAATTACAAAAAAAGCTCAATAATCTCTGCATATTCACAAAACATGAGTATACAAATCTTACAATCCCCAATAGCCTATCTTAAAGGAGTAGGTCCCGCTCGTGCACAAGTTTTAGCTAAAGAAATGGGAATACATGTATGTCAAGATCTTCTTCATTTTTTTCCGACACGCTATATTGACCGAACACGCTATACAAAAATCAATGAGCTACATAGCTCTAACACAACTGAAGTACAGATTATTGGAGTTGTTAGATCTTTTAAAAACATTCCACAAAAACGAGGTAGCCGATTGACTGCTCAGTTTGAGGATGAAACAGGAAAATTAGAATTAGTTTGGTTTCAGGGAGGAAAATGGATACAAGAAAACATTAAATTAAACACACCTTATGTGATCTTTGGAAAAACCAAACACTTTAATGGTTTCAATATGCCGCATCCAGAGATGGAGTTACTGGAAAATCATCAGAAAAACCTCAGCACAAGTATGCAAGCGGTATACCGATCTTCTGATAAACTTCAGAAAAGAAATATCTCTCATAAAACCATCTCAAAAATATTACAAAATCTATTCCTTACACAAGGGATCTACTTTTCAGAAACCCTACCCAAAGCAATTATATCGCAACAACAATTAGTTTCAAAATCAGAGTCTTTACTAAATATCCACTTCCCTAAGAACCAAGACCTACTAAATAAGGCTAGCTATAGACTTAAATTTGAAGAGTTATTCTATATACAACTACAATTACTACGAAAAAATGTAGCTCACAAACAAAAAATTAAAGGCTACGCTTTTAATCATGTAGGCGAACATTTCACACGTTTTTACAACGAACTACTTCCTTTTGAACTTACAGGAGCTCAAAAAAGAGTTCTCAAAGAAGTACGAAAAGATGTAAGAGCTGAAGCCCAAATGAATCGATTAGTACAAGGAGATGTAGGATCAGGAAAAACCATAGTCGCTTTAATGAGTATGTTACTTGCTATTGACAATGGATTTCAAGCGACCCTTATGGCCCCTACAGCTATCCTTGCAAAACAACACTATGAGGGGATTTCAGAACTAGTAAAGGAACTTAATATTGAAGTACGCCTATTAATGGGAAGTACGCGCACAAAAGAACGACGAGAAATTCACGAGGGTTTAAAAAATCATACGATCCAGATACTCATAGGCACACACGCCTTGCTAGAAGACAAAGTACAATATGCTAATTTAGGACTAGCGATCATTGACGAACAACATCGTTTTGGAGTAGCACAACGTGCCAAGCTATGGCGTAAAAATCAACTTCCTCCACATGTGCTAGTTATGACAGCAACACCTATTCCTCGTACACTAGCTATGAGTCTTTATGGTGACCTAGATGTATCGGTAATTGATGAGCTTCCTCCTGGACGTAAAGCCATAAAGACAGTACACCGATACGACAGTCAACGCTTAAAGGTTTTTCACTTTATAAAAACAGAAATCAAAAAAGGACATCAGGTATATATTGTATATCCACTTATCGAAGAATCGGAAGCTATGGATTATAAAGATCTGATGGATGGCTATGAAAGTATCTCTAGAGAGTTCCCACAACCTGAATACCAAATATCAATTGTTCACGGGCAAATGAAACCCGAAGCTAAAGACTACGAAATGGAACGTTTTTCCAAAGGAGAAACTCAAATTATGGTAGCTACAACGGTAATTGAAGTAGGTGTTAATGTACCCAATGCTAGTGTAATGATTATTGAAAGTGCTGAAAGATTCGGGCTTTCTCAGTTACATCAGCTTAGAGGACGTGTAGGGCGTGGTGCCGAACAAAGTTACTGTATTCTTATGTCGGGCGTAAAACTATCACAGGACAGTAAAACTAGACTACAAACTATGGTCGACACAAATGATGGATTTGAAATTGCCGAAGTTGATCTTAAACTCCGTGGACCAGGAGATATTATGGGAACACAGCAAAGTGGTGTACTTAATCTAAAAATAGCTGATATTATAAAAGATAATAGTATCTTACAGGATGCTCGAACTTGGGCTCAAAAAATTATTAACGAAGATCCTTATTTTCAAAAAGAGGAACACAAAATGATTGCACAAGCCTACGATGCACTTACAAAGCATAAAAACATTTGGAACTATATTAGCTAATGGCACAACTTATTAAACTCTACAATAAAAATCCTAACCCAAAACAACTTAAAATCGTAACTGATACTTTAAGGAATGGTGGCTTAGTTATTTACCCTACCGATACCGTATACGCACTAGGTTGTGATATCACAAATACCAAAGCACTGACAAGACTTGCTAAACTAAAAGGTGTAAAATTAGAAAAGGCCAACTGGTCTTTTATATGTCATGACCTCAGTAACCTTTCTGACTATGTAAAACAAATTGACACAGCAACTTTTAAAATTTTAAAGCGATGCCTTCCTGGACCTTATACCTTTGTACTACCAGGAAACAATACCCTTCCTAAAGTTTTTAAAAAGAAAAAAACAGTCGGAATACGTGTACCTGACAATAACATTTGTCGTGAAATCGTAAAGGGACTTGGTAATCCTATGGTAACCACTTCTATTCATGATGACGATGAAATCTTGGAATATCCCACTGACCCAGAACTTATTTATGAAAAATGGGGCAAACTTATCGATTTAGTGGTCGATGGTGGATATGGTGATAATACACCTTCAACAGTAGTTGACCTTACCGATAATTATCCTGAAATTATTCGTGAAGGAAAAGGAGATGTAAATGTGTTTTAGGTGAGATTGAAAATTACATTAGGTTTGCCTGCAACATCAAATACAGCCAGATATTGACAAAGCCCTATTTTTTTAACCACAGTAAAGGTCAAATTCAATAAAAAAACTCATATTCAAAATATATTTGCTTTTTTAGAGGTAGGATAGGCATAATACTTAATTGAATAGCTTATTTATCCAATCTACAAATTTCAGACACAACTCTTTATTTGTATCTAAAAAAGTTTTTTTTATTGCCAAACCCATTGGTGTCCCTGGAGTTTCCTGCCATGCCAACCAAGTATGAATTATAGCTTTTGACTTGTGAACAGGTTTATATTTATTAACTTCATCTACTTCCAAATTATTGAGAGATGCTTCCACATAGTCCATTAGTAAGTCACCATCTGGAACTAATTGTTTAACAAAATCCTCAAGCATACCACTTGCGTTATTATCTGGCATTATCCATATTCCGATAGTAAGAGAATTATGCTTCTTTACTATAGTTCCATTTTGAGCAGGCTTATCTGGAAGGTCATAGCCAGAAGTCTTGAAAATATTTTTAAGTTTATCCCATTTAGCATTAATATTTTCATCTGCATCAATAACTACACCTACAGTAGAAATATCCGTTTTTAAATAAATCGGAATACTCGCATATATCCCATCACCATCTTTACTTATAGGTTTAAAGCTTTGTTTTACGGTATGTTTTTCAAAAATATTATAAAAAACGTGCAAATCATTTTTGCCTTCAACAAGTAATAACTGCTGCTCCATATTCTAACGTAAATTAATTCCTTGATTTGCTGCCACATTAATTTCTTCTTTAGAAAACTGATTTGCAATTACCGACTCTCCTTTTCTTTCCAAACGAAATAATGTTCCATCTAACTTTTCATTATGTTCTAATACTTTTGCAAATGAGTTGATACTATCATTACTATGTGTCGTTGCAAAAACTTGAATATTTAACTTCTCTGAAATTTCAAAAATAACTTCCCATAGCTGTTCTTGCACCGAATGGTGTAATCCATTCTCACATTCATCAATAAATAAATAACCTCCGTCAGAATTAACTAAAGCTAGTGTTAAATTCAATATTCTATTAATACCATCCCCCATTGCTTTAAGGGGGTAAATATTTTTGGTGGTGCTAAGCTTAACAATTGGATATCTAGAATTTCTATAATTATTTTCTCCAACAAAAGACAATCTACTAATATTAGGCTCAATTATCTTCAAAGCATCAACCACATACTCTTCTTTTTCAGATAGAGTTATTTTGTCCCATAAACTTGCACTATTTATTATATTATCTCCTCTGGAATTAATTAAATGAAAATTAATAGATTCAACAGTAGAATATCTTCTTCTGAATAGATGCTTATCTAAATGATATATTTGAGAATTACCATTTAATTTCACTTCTAAGCCAAAAGAAACTAGATCATCACCTAAATCATCACTAAGTATTTTTCTTTTCCCAATTAATATCTCTGAACCGTTTTCACCTCTCTCAACCACTTCTTCCTCAATAAACCTTATAAATCGGAATAATACTTCTTCTTTTTCAGTAGCTATTTTAAAAAAGTCTTTTTCATTAAAGCCAACTGTTCTATTACTAAAAAATGACGATAAAATATCAATATTATGTTCTACACTAACTGTTTCATCACGATAGCTATTAATTTCTCCACGAGCTTCAAGTAACTGTTTAATCCAACTAAAATTTCCTTTAACAGCAAGCAATGAAAGAGCTTCTAGAACTGTTGATTTGCCTGTGTTATTTTTACCTGTAAAAAGATTTACACGTTTTAAACCAGAAACTTCAATGTTCTCAAGACACCTATAATTGTATATTCTAAAACCTTCCATCAATAAAAATTTATCAAATATACATTTTTATTAATATAACTATTATATCGAGCCTATAATCTACTCGTATTACATCAATAAACTAGACATAGTCTACTTTAATACAGCTCTATCAAAATAAAAATTGATTCTCTAAAAATTGTACAACAGGAAAGTCAATAACAAAAGATTCATATATAAGCATATTAGTAATGAACTATTAGAGTGTTTGTCTAAAATTTAATAAATCATTTATTCCCCTTTTTCTAAGAGTTAAAAAATTTACTTCCTTCTCTCCAAACAAAACTATCCCCCTTACCATTCACATAAATCCCTAGAAATTGTAATACCGAAAAAGTTCTGTATTTTTGCTTTCGGCAATTAAATCTTTTACAAAGTTTACTCTTTTCAATGAAGATCTATTGCTATTAAAAGAAACCAATACAAAAACTAAAATATGCGAGTTTTAATTAAAAAAAGTATATTATATATTTCGTTAATTACAAATATATTAGTGTTTTCCAACAATAAAATGGATCTTATTGTATCCTCAAAAAACACTAAAACCCTATCCATTTCCCTTACCGAAATTAACGCTAATGAAAAAGTACTAATAAAGAACTATACAGGTAAAATAATATTCTCAGAAAACATAGAAAACGATACTCATTATCATAAATCATTTAACTTTGACACATTACCTTTAGGTTTATACCTAGTAGAAAATATATCCGACAAACACATACGTAGCCAAACATTACTGGTGAGTAAAAACCGTATAAACCTCATTCCAAATACTGAAAAAAACTACACTTGCCCTGTAATTAAAATAAGCTCTAAAGATTTATCTATAAAAGTAAAAAACCTTCATAACACCTCTACACACATATCAATACACAATAACGAAGGCGTACTACTACATGAAACAGAAACTTTCACCGACAACCTCATAGAAGGAAACTACGATATTAGTAATGTAAAAACGAATACCAAGTTGAAAATAACCACAGTAATTGATGGATACCAATTTATTGATTATGTAAGAACTTTATAAAACGGTACATGATATCATTTACCAAGAATTAGTTCACGGAGAAACAATAGTAGAATCTAGAATTAAATATCAGAATATCATTGAAAAATCGATTCAGAAT
>CAYYNF010000099.1:3411-8114 GCA_964472695.1 uncultured Flavobacteriaceae bacterium | reverse complement strand
TCTTAGTATTCTCCTGTATAAGTGATTCTAAATTCTCAATATTATTCACATCGAAATAAGTAGTTCCAATATTCCATTTCGGAAAATACTTATCGAATAGACGATGCGTTGCTCCGAAAATAGAATGTGCTGATACAATATGATCTCCTGCATTAAGCAATGTAATGAAGGTTGAAAATACTGCCGACATACCTGAGGCAAAAGCATAACCAGCTTCAGCACCTTCAAGTTGACACATTTTAGTGATAAATTCATTACAGTTGGGATTGCTGACCCTACTATAGAAATCACGTTTTTTGTCTCCTGCGAAAGTTGCTCTCATTTCTTCAGCATCATCAAAAACAAACCCTGAGGTAAGGTATAAGGGTACTGAATGTTCTTTATTTGCTGTACGCTCCAACTGCTCACGAACAGCAATAGTTTCAAAATTCTTAAAGCTCATTTGTTACTTTTTCACCGTTAACAACTACCTCATAAGTAACTGTAGCTGTTGGCTCTAATGTTTTAGATACCGAACAATATTTATCGAAAGACAACTCTGCAGCCTTCCAAGCTTTCTTTGGCTTTACATCTCCAGTGATATAAGTAACCACATGAATTTCTTTAAAAGGCTTCGCTTCTCCTTGCTGCACACGATCTCCTGTTACTTCCATTTTGAAAGTTTCAATTTCTTGACGTTGCTTCTGTAAAATACCAATCATATCAATACCGCTACAACCTGCTACCCCCATTAATAATAGCTCCATAGGACTAGCTCCTAAGTCATCTCCACCCTGAATAGCTCTTTTGTCTAAATCGACAATATACCCTCGATCATTCTTTACTTGAAAATGAAAATTCTGATTTACTCTATCTAATGTTACTTTCATATCTTTTATATATTATACTAGCGATTTTAAACACGCTGCTTTTTTATTAAACTGATTATTATAGAAATGGTATTATTAAACGATATCGCCTAATTAAATATATCATATACAAAACTCCCCAACTGATCAAATTCTATCAAGAAAGCATCGTGCCCATGAATAGACCTTATAATTTGGTGTGTTACGTTCTGATTGATCTCTTTAAGTTGCTTTAAAGTTTGCTGACTTTCTTTTAAAGTGTATAGGGCATCCGAATCAATCGATACTAATAATATATCAGCTGTAATTCCATAGGCTGCTTCCTTAAAATTAGAGTGCATACTCGATGCATCTATAGAACTAATAATATAGTTGAGTTGCTTATAAGCTGCTAATTCAAAACGTTCCTCAAGTTTATTTCCATGGTGTAATAACCAACTTTCAATATTGAAAATCCCTAAGGCCTCATTTTTAGATCTATTAAACTTCAACGCAAATGAATCAGGAGTACGATACATAATCATAGCATGCATACGTGCATCATGTAGTGGCTTAGAGGAATTTAACAAAATTGCTTCCTGTACTTTTCTATTAGCAATAACCCAATCAGTAGCTTTCCAGTCAGTAGCAATAACAACGAGGTGTTTAGCTAACTGTGGTTTCTGAACAGCTAATTCCCATGCAATTCCTCCTCCTAATGACCCCCCTACAAGTGCGTAAAGTTTCTTTATACCTAGCTGTTCTAAGCCTAGCAGAAAAATACGTGCTATATCTTTAGCTGTAAAAATCTTATGATTCTCAAACAAATTCTCGGGACGACCATCATATCCGTTTCCTGGAATATTAAAACAAATCACCGTATACTTATAAGTATCAATAACCTTTTCTGGCCCAATAAGATCTGACCACCAACCATTTTCACCTGTAATGTGCGAGTTTCCTGTTAAGGCATGATTTACCATTACCACAGGTGCATCACCAATGACTGGTCCAAAGACTTCATAAGATAAATTAATAGAGACGGTTTCCCCACCAAAAGTTTGGTAATCTTTTATGTCTAAATAAAATAAATTCTGGTGCAAAAGGATCTTGGTTTTAAAAAGATGAACTACCAAGAAAGAGTAATAAAGACTCTTGTTTTTGTTATCTATCTTCACTAGAAGTAGAAATTAGCACCTTCTTTATACCTAAAGGGTTGCTAAGGTATCACAGGGTCTAATCCCTCAACCTTTCTTGATAACACAAAATGTTAATAATTATAAGCACAAATATAAGTATAAATAAAGTTATAGTCCAAATTTTAAAAACAGCATAGCCTATATAAAAAAAGGAGACTATTACTAAATAATCTCCTTCTTTTAATTTGTATATAGTAGCTACTATTCTTTGTCACCTAAAAGTTCAAAGAACTCATCGAGCTTAGGCATTACAATAATCTTAGTACGTCTATTTTTAGCCCTACTTTTCGCATCAGTATTTTCTACTATAGGAGCAAACTCTGCTCTTCCTGCTGCAATTAAGCGATCAGGAAGCACCCCATATTTGCCCTGTAATTCACGCACTACTGCTGCCGAACGTTGTACCGAAAGCTCCCAGTTATCTTTTACACTAGCACCTTTCAATAGCTGTTGGTCGTCAGTGTGTCCTTCTACCATCACATCCATGTTAGGGTACTCATTTACAACACTACCCACCTTTTTTAGTATAGCATTAGCTCTAGGAGATATTTCATACGACCCTGAATCAAACAGTAATTTATCTGCAATAGAAATAAATACTCGTGTTCCTTCTACATTTACTGATATATCTTCATCGTTTAACCCGTTAGGCAACACCTTTTTTAAATTAAAAGCAACAGCTAAGTTTATAGAATCCTTTTTAGAATTAACTTCCTGAATATGTTTTATATAATCATCCTTTTTCTGTAACTGAGTAAGTGTCTCTTTCATATTCTCTGTAGCCGACTTAGACATAAGAATAAGATTATCTACATTCTCTAAATGTTTATTATTTCCTTGTTCAAGTTGATTAATACGACTTTGTAGCTGTGCTATTTGATTTTCAGCAGTCTTTAAATTAACCTTACAGTCTGAATACTCTTGGTAAGTATCTGTAAATTTACTCTGAATATCAATAAACTTCTTTTTAGATACACAAGAAGTCAGCGAGAGTACACACGTAGTACCCAAAATAACTAGATTTTTCATGGTGATTTTCGAAATATTTTTCTTGACAACAAATATACGCTTTTAGTACAAAAGCATAAGTAGTTAACTGTATTGTGTAACCGTAAATTCGTTTATTAAAAATTAAACTATATTCTGAAAAACATAATTAAGTTCTGTGGCAATTTGCACACTACGTTCCAGATACTTTTCTTCCTGTAATGGTGTATTATCAAAAGCTTTTGGATCTTCAAATGTAATAGGAATTCTTCTTTCTGCACCTAATACCAAAGGACATCCTTCATCAGCACTTGAACAGGTCATAATAGCAACAAAGCCTGTACTTGGATTAAAGGTATCATCGTACCTTTTCGAAAAACAGATTACAGGATGTAAATTATCAGCGTACTGAACCCCATATATAGGATTATCACCCGTGGACAATTTACTAATGCGAAAACCTTGCTTTTCTAAAGTATCACCCACCATAGGGAACATTGCAGTAGCTTCAGTACCTCCTGAATAACATACCACATTGGTAACATTATGATAACAAGCTAAAGTTTGTGCCCATATTTGTGACAAATGACTTCTACGAGAATTATGGGTACAAATAAAATTGAGATTGATGATTTCGTTTGCCTGTTTTTTTCGTGAAATGAAATCGGCTAAAAGGTCTAATGTAAGCTTACGTTCTTCTGAAATAGTAGCACTATCTAAATTTTGGATAGTATCTTTAAGTAAGGGTAATAACATAATTTCATGGTGTTAAAAAGTCAAACACTACGTCAAAAGTACAAAGACTTTTTTATTTATGTAGTATCAAGAATACTCACAGCAATATCAATAAAAACGTAACAGCTTAACACATATCCCCCCTACCTTTCGAAACCAAAAACACGAATTCACCGAAAAAATTAGTTAAAAAAACAAGAAAAAACAACACTACAACGAAATAAATATAATATATTAGCAAAATATTAACCAAATATTTAAAAATATATTATGAAAAGAATACCATTACTCCTTACTGCATTATCATTAGCAACTTCTATAATTTCTTGTTCGAAAGATGAAATAAATACTGACACAACATCAGGTACTTCTGAACCTGATAATTTCATGACACTGAGCGAACAAAATAGAGCAATAGAAGATTTACCATGTAATAGGCAATTAAAGATGGTAAATTTTAAAATCCAAGATAGTGATAAGATGGATGATCATATTAGACTACGTTATTTTGGTTTTAAACACGAGGATATTCATTTACACCAAGCTTTTTGGGACAATAACACTGATAGAGCCGAAGCTAATGAAGGAGCTGTAGCTAAAGATGTTGTTGTTAACTTTCTAAGAGATAATAATGGTGTATGGACTACTAAATACCCTGCCTATATAGCGGCTTATGGAGGAGATGATAATCAACGTAAATATCACTACTGCCTCGTAGATACCAACTTACAGCAATTCCGTATTATTAGAGAAGGTAATAATATGAAAATAACTAACAATGATCGACGTATAGGTAAACAATACCCTACCTGGGGAAGTTGTAGCGGAAGAGCATTCAATAAAGATATTTCTTCTCTTTTAGATGAATAAAATACATAAAAGTTACATAAAAACTCAGATTCCCCTATAAGGAATCTGAGTTTTTTAGTTTTATACAATAGGTAGCCACTAGAAA
>CAYYNF010000099.1:0-3311 GCA_964472695.1 uncultured Flavobacteriaceae bacterium | reverse complement strand
AACGAACGACAATCTTGTGATATCGGTGGAGAAGGACAATACATACACATAAAAAACTGGACTTCATCACAATATCCTGTACAAGTAAAATACAAAGATTTCGAAACAGGAGAATACAAACTTACTGGTAGAATTTTCCGAGGACAACAAAGATATTTTACATTCCGTAGTGATGCGTATTTCAGAATTGAAAAATATAAGCACAATAATGGTAAATATGATAAGATAGGTTACATAGATGTTCTCCCTCAAAATACACCTATATTTGATCCTCTTTGTCAAGATGGTGGATATGGTGCTAATTATAAAATCACCACAGGTAACAGCTATATAAAAGGAGAAAATGGAGAAAAAATTGAATGGGAAACACCTTAAATCTTATATAAGATCTAATAACAATAAGTTTCTAAACACTTATTCAAGAAGCTACATCAATACAATGATTGATGTAGCTTTTTTATTTTCACAGAATACCTCATCAATCACAACAACAATACAAAAAAAGCACAATCGACAAAATGCAATCGACAAAAAACACCTTACTGAATACTATAACATTTTCATTGATTTATGGCAATTGGTAATTGAATTAACTTTTTGCAATCAAAACAAGGAGTTATATTGATGATATAACAACTAAATACCTAAAAAAATATAGATTATGAAAAATTATATTTCAAAGTTAAACACATTATTAATTAGTGCTTCTATTATTACTCTTAGCACTTCATGTACGAAAGAAAATATTAATAATGATATAGCTGAAACAAATATAACCTTTAGCGAAACAAGTAACGCAAATGCTACAGGTAGCTGTAATAACAAACCTGGAGATTACAATAGTTTTAGCCGTGCCTTAAAAAAAATGAAATTGTCTCGTCGTATAAATGAAGGTAGCGACACTAGCGAATGGACTGATCCAGAAAATCGATGTAATACTGGTTACTTTGCTATTAAATATAGATCAGGTAAGAGGTATATGATGATGGAAAGTAATGGAGAGAAAAATGATCGATTAGAACTTAAATTAGAAGAAGGCAAAGAACAATCATTAGGGAATTATTCTCAGATGAAAATGAAAATTAGACTTTACAACTGTCCTACTGATAGTAGTGATGATGAGAGAGGATATACCTTTGCCCAACTACACAATAGAGGTGACGGAGTTGAACGTCCGTTCATTCGTTTTGACTGGACAAAAAGCTTAAATAAAATCCGCTTAACAGTTTCACATAACGAAAAGAAAAATGAAGGAGACTCATCTTACGATATGGTAGATTATTCTCAAGGAAATGAGCTTGAAGTAACTATTAAAATGAAAAGTGATGGTAAATTATGGGTTAAAGCAAAGAATCTAAGTCAAAATAAACAAAAATCAAAACAGATCACACCTTCAAATGCATGGAAAGATAATGATTTGAAAAATAAATTTTATTACTCTACAGGACCTTACCAACAAGCAGAAAGCTCATCAAGTAGTAGTAGACCTTATATATTATATCAATCTTTAAACTTGAGCAGTATATAAGCTACTTATAATTGATCTAAAACACGAAAGCCAATAAGATGAAATATTTTATTGGCTTTGTTATACCTGATAATTTTCAATTACTATTAGCATAAAATTACTTGATATCGCGTTTATCTTTTTGTGGTTCATCATCTGAAGACTACCTAAACAAAGCTTTTATAAACGGAATGTAAGGCATACGTATAATCACTTTAAGGTCCTCATAAAAAGAGGTGTCCTCATCAAGAAACTTAAAGATCAATTCTGGTTTTACATTTTGAAACATACTTCCAAAAATTGTAGCTCCAAGATGATTCTCATAGAATAGAATTTTCAATAATAACTTATCATAAAAAGTATATTTACTTTTAGGTACAAGTCCTATGGGCTTTTCATTATTTTTAATTTGTTGTAGAATTTTATCTACATTTTTTTGAGCAAATCGAAAAGAATATCCTGTAGAAGCTTTTACCCATCCTCCTGCTGTTCCTATATATGTTATTCGATTGCTATTATGTTTACGGAAATTATAAGAACACATAGGAATCTCTCCTACCTCTTTTGCTCTAATTTTATATTTTTTATTAGGATAATGTCTTTTTATATATGACTTTATAAAATGCTCACAGTCTCTTGTGCTAAATTTATCTTTACAGAAAAAGGTTACTTCAAATAAGGCTTTAGAGGTCGTTTCGGGTAACATATACATAAAGCTAGTAGTACTATTATCTGCACAATCAAAATCCATCATAGTAAAACAATCAGTATCAAATACATTGCCTTCCATTTCTACGAAAAAACCTAGAAAGCTTTGATTAACAAAAATACTCTCTTTTTTCAACCTAGACATTGACACTGGTAAACGACTATCAAATACATGTTTTGCTTTTAGCAACTTATTTTTAGTACGTATTTCTACACCTTGAGCCGACTCTTCTGTATGGATTACCTCGTCGTACAAAAAAAAGATATGCTGTTTAGTTTGCATTTTACTTTCAGCATATGTACAAAAATCTGCACTATTGATTTTATGATATGTGTAAGGATGAAGATCTATATAAACTTTTTCATCTTGATGACTTATTAAAGTTTTTTCCCAACTAGTATTGGTAATTGAGTTAAGTTCTGGGTTGATATATTCACTCCAAAAACAAAATGTCTTCTCTGGTAATTGGGCAATAGACTCAATAATTAATATCCTCTTTTGGTAAAAGAATGGGTCCTCACTCATTGATAGTGCTAGCTGTGTTCCTGCTAACCCCTTACCCACAATAGCATAATCATAATAATCTGTCATTACTATACTATTATGATTTTTGAGATCGCGCTTGTTTATAATATTTCATAGGAACAACCAACATACCAAAACACTCTCCATCATGCTTTCCTAAATGCTTATGATGCATTTTGTGAGCTCTCCTTAAAGCCTGTGCATACCAGTTGTTCGTTTTCTTAAAAATCTTAAAACGCTGATGAATAAAAATATCATGTACCAAAAAATAAGTAGCTCCATAAGCAAATATCCCTAGTCCAATAGAAAGTCCATACCAAGCAATTTCGTATTTCCAAAGTAAAAAGCAACCAATACTTATAGCGGCATAAAATAAGAAAAACGCATCATTACGCTCCCACCAGCTTTTATGTTTCTTATGATGATGATCAGCATGTAGATACCATAAAAAACCATGCATAACATATTTATGCGTAAACCAAGCCATGAATTCCATACCTATAAAGGTCATTAAAAAGATGCCTATTGCCAATGCGGTATACATAATTTTCTTTAAATTAAGTTAAAACT
>CAYYNF010000098.1:5214-8256 GCA_964472695.1 uncultured Flavobacteriaceae bacterium | reverse complement strand
TAATACGAGTTACCTACATTCAAACTATAAATATGCATACAATTATCATTCTCGATATAAATTGAAATGCCCTGTAAACTCACGACCTTTAGAGTCATTTACAATAATATGATACCAGTAATCACCTGAAGGCATCGGTATTCCTTCATAAGTTCCATCCCATCCTCCACCAGTACGTTTATCTCTAATACCTGTAAACTGTGTAATTAAACGTCCATAACGATCAAATATCATCACTTCAATACGATCAAATTCCTGATAAAACAACCCTTGTCCCCTAGCAATAAGATTATCTGGATACCAATAATTAAGCTCTTCATCCGCATAATTCCCTCCTGGTGAAAAAACGTTAGGAATCTCGATATCTATAAAATCAATTTCTAGTTCTTCGTATACATCACACTTATTCACCTCGTCAAGTGCATATATACCATAAGTTGATGAATGTGGAACTTTGAAAACACCATCTGAATCTGTAGGTATATTTTCTCCTGTTTCTATATCAGTAACTTGATAAGTGTGCTTATGATCATTATAATCTACTAATAACAATTGATACTTATTCAAGTCAACAGCTTTATAAGGACGTAATACCCCATCATCCATAATGTTATCCTTTATAAACTCTGGTGACTGATTAATAGTTATAGTAGTATAATTAAAATCAGACTCACATAATGTGACTTTATTATAAACAGTTGCAAATCGAGTATATACCCCTGGTTGCTCTAACAATGTATTAAAAATCTCTCCTGACACATAAGCCTCCGTACCTATATCAAATAATTCCTCATACCAACGAACTTCTAAATCTGAGTCCAGTTGATTATAAGTCGCTTGTAAGTTAGGGTCTATTAAACCTTCTTGAATTGGTCTAGAACAATATACTGCTTCTGACAATACTGGTGACTCAGGAGGTACTGGGTCTATTAAGATTACAGCATCTTGATGTTCAGAGTAACAATTTAAATACACTACGTATAAGTAGTTATACCTTCCTTCTGATAAACCTTCCAAAGTCCCGACATTATTACGGACAGTCAAAGTACCGCTTATGTCCTCACTACGATTACGAATATCTGTAAACTGATAATATACTTGATGCTCACCATCTGGAAGGTCTGTTGTAATATACTGTATATACCCATCATTCCCTCCACAAGTAGTAGGATCTTCTTGACTTGCCCAAGTTAAGGTAGGTGTTGGCGGATCACTTAGCTCCAAATCAACATCCTCTACAGAAACACAATTTAAGTAAGTAACCGTAATATTTTCATAAGAACCTTCTAACAAATTCGGAATGATTCCTATATTATCTTTAACAATCATTTTTGTAGTGATTGACCTTGCAATACCACTTACCCCTGTGAATGTATAAGTAACATGATGATCTCTATCTGGTAGATGTTCTGTTGTTAATCGAATCTGCCCATCACTACCTTCACAAGTAGAAGGATTAGTTACTATAGGGTTAGTCAATGTAGGTATAGGTGGATCACTCAAATAAACATCAATATCATCTATAGAAACACAACTTAAATAAGTAACCGTAATATCCTTATAGTCACCTTCCTTTAAATTATCAATTACTGCAAAATTATCTGTAACCCTCATATATAAATCTCCAAAGGTAGAAGTTACGGTATACAATCCATTTGGTAAATCAGTAGTTGCTAACTGAACCTGTCCATCACTACCTTCACAAGTAGAAGGATCAATAGCTTGTAAAAGTGTTAATGTTGGTGTTGGTGGCTCAATCAATGTAATAGAAAGTGTATCACTAGTACAGTTTTCGTCTTTTACCTCTAAAGTAATATCATATTGACCATCCTTATAAATATCTACTAAACCTATTCTCCCCAAAGCATCAGACTTTAAACTATGAGTTGGAGTAATAGTGGTTATATTTAATAAATCTACATTTACAAAAATATCATAGTCTGTATTTGGTAATAAATCCAGTAAACTGATCGTTCCTGTATCTCCACAGAAAGGTGGATCTGTTGTTGTTATTGTGAACGTTGGCGTATGATCGACATGAACCGTAAGCGGATAAACATCATAACACAATAAATCTCCTAAAGTACTCAATTGCTCCTTATAAACCCAAAGATCGGTAGTAACTCGAATATCATAATCCGTGATTGGTGTAGCTTGTGTACCCTTAAAGTCTGATGGTACAGGGTCAACATTATAATAAGTACCTGAACTCAGTGACTCCAGTGTATACACATCACAATAAACAGGATCAACACTTGGACGGTCAACTACTGGATTCGCATAAATTGTAACCGTAAAACTTTCCAAATCACTACAAATTAAACTATTATCTCGTGGATCTAAATGCTCGTCATAAACATAAACCCTACGAGTACCCACTGTCGTAAATGCTTCCGTTGGTAAAATCTCATTTGCTAATCCCAAGGTTGGATCTGCATCATAATACTTCGGAGAATTTAAACCTGTTCCCGTAATACTTCCCAAAGTCAAGGCATCACTTACACAAGCCTCCTTATCTGCTACTGGATCTAAAACTATTGCTGGTGGGATATGAACATAAAAAGAAGTCTCTGCCTCACAACCTGGGCCTGCACTATCATAAACATAAATAGTAGTATCTAAAGTGCCTACTCCATAAACATGACCTACATCAATAGATGTTCCGTAACTAGAATCTGTGTAATAGTTTGGGGTTCTTAAATAACGACCTGTTATTGTCGATAATGTGTAAGATGCTCCACAAACTACATGATCACTGATAGGATCTAATTCTGGTGTTTCGGGATTAGACAAAGTGATATCTTTTGTAACTGCACTTGTACAATCTTCATTACGAATCTCCACACTAACATCATAACTACCCTCTAAATAAAGCGAACCTGACAATACAATAGTACCTGAACCATCTGAAGTCAAACTATGTGTTGGTACTGAAGTATCACTCGTGTTTACAAAAATATCATAGTCAGTATTCGGTAATAAATCCAGTAAACTGATCGTTCCTGTATCTCCACAGAAAGGTGGATCTGTTGTTGTTATTGT
>CAYYNF010000098.1:0-5114 GCA_964472695.1 uncultured Flavobacteriaceae bacterium | reverse complement strand
TAATAGTTTGGAGCTACTAAATCTGTTCCTGTAATAGCAGCTAACTTATAAGTGCTATTACAAAGCACATGATCCGCTATTGGGTTCAACACTGGAGTATTGGGATTCTGAATTTGTGTCGCTCGGGCGACAGTACTTGAACAACCTACGTGACCCGAAACTACTAAAACCACCTGAATATCATAGCTCCCTGCTCCGTAACCTGTCAATACAATTTTTCCACTAGAGCTTGCTTTAGATACCCCTACTGAACTTCCATTTATCAACACATCATAATCAACACCCGAACTAAGACCCGATAAGGTAATCGCTCCACTAGATTCTCCACAAGATTTTGGAACAGTCGTAGACACTGTAAAGCTTGGGGTAGTCTCAATATTAACACTAAAAGGATAAATATCGTAACACAACAAATTACCTGAACTATCCAACTGCTCTTTGTAAACCCAAATAGCTGTACTACTCGTAAGCGTTAAATTCGTTAATGCCGTTTTACTAGTACCTCCACTACCCGATGGTGTTGGGTTGCTTGTATAATACTTCCCTGAACTCAAACTTGGTAAGGTAAATACATCACAATATGCTACATCAACACTCGGACGATCTACAACAGGATTTGCATAAATCGTAACTGTAAAGCTTTCCAAATCACTACAGAGTACGGAACCATTCAGAGGATTTCTCACCTCATCATAAATCCAAATACGCTGTGTTCCTAGTGTTTTTAATAAAGTACCTACAGGGATTTCTGAAGCTCCAGAATTTGTTACAGGATTTGCATCATAATACTTTGGAGTATTTAACCCCGTACCACTAATACTTGGTAACTTATAGCCTACATCTGCACAAACTTCTTGATCAGCTACTGCAGGAATCGTAATCTTATTCGGAATATGAATAAAAAGAGACTGTGATGCTTCACAACCTGTACCGGCAGTATCATACACATAAATCGTTTTATTCATAGTACCTACAGGGTAAGTGGTCCCTACTGAAATAGGAGTTGTATGACTTGAAGTTGTATAATATTTAGGGTTAACTAAATTAGCTCCTGTAATATTAGACAATTTATAAGCTGTACCACATGACACATAATCTGCTATAGGATTTAGGGAGGGAGCCCCTGGATTTACCAATTCTATATTTTGTCGAACAATACTTGAGCAATCTTGACCTTTTATTTTTATAAAAATAGCATAAGTCCCTGCCTTATAACTCAAGTTAATAATTCCCGAAGCATTAGAAGAAATAGTATGTGTAGATGTCGTTGCTGAAAGGGGTACATTTACGTAAATATCATAAGTCGTATTTGCCTGTAATCCCGAAAGTCTTATATTACCTTCTGCCCCACACGATGTCGGATTTGTAGGAGTTACTGAAAATGTAGGTGTCTTCAAAATAGTTACCGTAAATGAAGCTTCATCTTCGCAATAAAAACTAGGATCTACTGTACTTACCACTCTTTCATAAACGTAAAAAGTGTCCGTAGTTGTAAAAGTGTACCCTAAACTCCTTGGTGTACTTAAGCTCGCTTTTCCCGACTGTGAGCTCAAATATAAATTTCCACTAGACAAATTACCCGAACCGATAGTTTCATTATCACAAGCACTATAGTTCGTATAACTACCTACATTAGGTTGTCTTAATATTTCTAATTTTACAAGACTATAATCACTTTCACATCCACTAGCATTCGTTGCTGTTACATAATAACTTTTTACCCCTACACTATTTAAACTAGGTACTCCTGAAACTAATGTATAAGTACTCCCATTATAAGTATACCATTTATAAGTCATCCCAGATACGCGTGTTAATCGCTGATCAGCACGAACAGTAGTTCCTTGACAAGCTACTACATTTCCAATAGTTGGCTTTGCTGGCAAAGGATTAATCGTAAGCCAATCTACATTACGCTCTTCATAACAAACACTATTATCATGAGTTAAAGTCAAACGCATAATATAATCATCTTGATACTGGACATCACCAGGGGAAATCGTAAAAGAAGCCCCTGTAGTAAAGGTCGTCCATGACGCAGCTGTATTTGGTCGCCCTTCCCATGTATAACTAAACTCACTAACTGCACTAGATGGACTAATCGAAGGGAAATTATCAATACGCATGGTAATTGGATCTCCATAACAAACGGCACTAGAAACCAAATCTATTCCTTTTTCAGTAATATTAGTATAATACTGATAGCTATAATCAGGATTTGTAAGTCCATTAAGTGCCATAGGACGATCATATACCAAAGCATCTACAACACGTCCATAGGCATCGACTTCCCCTCTATCTTTAGATAAATACCCTAAAGCCGAACTCTTACCGTAATAACCATCATCATCCGAATCAGTAGCTGTATTAGCATAAGCCTCATCAGTATCTAAACAGCCATCATTATCTGAATCTTTTTCTAAATAATCATTTCCTCCTTGCACGTATACTGTACCATCTCCTGCAACATCAATAGGGCGATTATCCCCGTCAGAATTAATAGGAGTGAAACCTGTACCTGCATTGGTAGGCACTCCTAATCGACTTACATTACTACTTACATTACCTGCCAACATTCCGGTAACGATACGGTTAGCTGTAGTCGATACCGTGTTACTCGTTGTAGAAGAACTTCCTCCTGCTTCAACTACATCATAAATACCATCATTATCTGAATCGAGATCCTGACAGTTTGGAATACCATCCCTATCCGAATCGAGATATTCTGGCAGAATTTCTATCTCTGCTTCTGAAAGTACGAATTTCGGAAAACGCGACTGATCATCATTACCATCTCCAAAAGCTCCTTCGTGGTTATGCCCCACATATCCATAAGAACGTTGTGCCGAATCGAAATACAAAGTAATATGTCCCCCTAAATGAATAAAAACAGGCTCAATTTCATCTCGATCAACAGTACCATTCCCATCAATATCAATATAAATATCGGTACCATCTACAGGATTGATATACTGATAACTAGGCAACACTAAAGATCCCGAAAAATAAGACTGCTTATAAATATTTCCTGTACCCGAATAATAATTATTAAATACCTGATCTGAAATAGAATACTCATTAGACTCTCCTGCAAAATACATTTCGTAACCGTAACGTTCTGCTATCTGATCCACAATAACTCCTACCCCGTTAGTTTTCCTAGTATTCGACTGTGCATCTACAAAAAGGACATTCGTTAAGTCGCCTGAACCTCCCGTTCCTTTTACATTTTGGCTATATAAATTAAAACTTGACGGAGATCGTTGCATTTTTCCCCAAGAGGTTAGATCATTAAAATGTCCTACTGCTAAATACCCCCCTTCATCAGTACCATTACCATTTTCTCCTAACACATAAACTTTTTTCTCAGTATTATGTAACACGTAATAAGAAGGATTATTTTTTCCGCTACCATTAGCATTCTGAGCATTGGCAAAAGAAATCATCTTAATATCATTTACGCTTTTAAAAGTTGAAGGTTTATTCATTAAAGTCGCATAATTACGATCTTGTGCTGCAGTACCATTTCCCAAATACACTTGCTCTCCCCATGTGTACCATTGGTTACTACTTGTAATGGCAAAAGCCGATTCTGTTCCTATTTCCAAATCAACCACTCCACTTAATACTTGACCTGCGTTTCTGCGTACTTGCACCCAGGCACCTGCTACATTAAAATCTCCATCCCCTTCTAATCGACCTTTATTAAATAAGGTACCGTAGGAAGCGGTATTCGTAGAAAGCACCCACACATGACCTGTTGTGGTTACTAAAGCAGTACCTCCTTCTCCTACTTTAAAAGTAACAATATCACTAGCTGATACTCCCGAAGGTAAAGCTACAGGTTGTATTTTTTTTGATGAAGTAAAAGTGTCGTTAATCAGTACCCCCTCATGACCCCATGCATACAAACCTGTAGTAGTAAGCATCACGAACTGGGACTCATCTTGATCGGGGTCTGATCCTCCTGCAAGTACCTTTACGACGTCTCCACTGAAATCAAAACCATTTTCTCCATTAATAACATCTATATACTTATAAATGCGACCTCCATCAAGTGGACCAGCACCCTCTCCTGTAACCTTAGGAGGTGTATTGTTATCTTTATAATTTACGGCATGAGCGTGAAAACCTGCAGAATAAAAATCAGGTCCAAAATCATCAATAGTTAAAATATCGGGCTCTCCACAATTGTAGCCCGATTCAACTACATCTAAAATTCCATCATTATCATCATCAAGATCCTTTCGATCTATTACTCCATCACAATCAAAATCATTAGGACACTGTGCTTGTAAAAACATAATGCTTGAAAAAAAAGTGACACAGCACAAGAGTAAATGCTGAGTAGCAATCTTCATAAATAAGTAGTATAAGTTAGCTTGTATTCTACATCTATAATGCAGAATAATTACTTTAAAATACAAATAATTACGACAAAAGAACAGTTAAAAACATTAAACAGAAGTAAAACGCACTTTTAACGATAAAAAAGACACTTATAGGAAATATTAAATGATATGAGAGTTTATACAAACTTATATAAATGCAATTAACCAAAAAGAGACGCAATATTTTGCGTCTCTTTTTGGTACTATCCATTGAATTATTTTCAAGTGACATTAATTTCGGTATAGCGTAAAATGTCCTGTAAATTCTCTTCCTCGTGAATCATTAAGGATAACATGGTACCAGTAATCTCCCGAAGGTAATGGGGTTCCTTCATAGATACCATCCCAACCTTCACGCTGTCGTCTATCCTTAATCCCCGTAAACTCTTTAAGTAAACGCCCATAACGGTCAAAGATCATTACCTCAATATTCTCGAACTCTCTATAAAGTAAAGGTTCTCTTGGTCTTCTAGCTATCAAATTATCAGGATACCAGTAATTGATCTCTACACTTCCATAATCTCCTCCTGGCGAGAATACATTTGGAATATTGACATCGATATACTCAATTTCTAATTCCTCAAGCACATCACAACCTGTAGTTTCATCTAAAGCATAAATACTATAAGTAGACGACTTTGGTATTTTAAAAATTCCTTCACTACTTACATCAATAGCTTCTCCTGAATCGATATCCATAATTTCATAACTATAGGTATGTCC
>CAYYNF010000097.1:0-8377 GCA_964472695.1 uncultured Flavobacteriaceae bacterium | reverse complement strand
AATAATGTAAGATATAAAAACTTAATTCTTATATTTTTAAAGAGCACTGAACTATATTTATAATACTAATCTGATAACAAAAGATTAAGGTGTATTAAGAAATAACACCTATTTCGATCAACTATAATTTTATTCTTACTAAATCAAATAAGCAAAAAAGCAAGGGGTATTTTTCCATTAACACAAAAAAATAAAGTTATTTTTTTCATTTCAACAATAATACAAAGTAAGTATTTAATTTTTTATATTATTTTTTATCTTCGGGAAGTTAATATTTAAACATTACATCGTTTTAAACCCAAATTATATGTCTGAGAATTCCAAGATTATATACACAAAAACAGACGAAGCACCAGCTTTGGCTACTTACTCTTTTTTACCAATTGTAACAGCGTTCTCAAAAACGGCTAATATAGATATTGAGATTAAAGATATCTCATTGGCAGGGCGTATCATTGCTAATTTTTCTGATTATCTGAATGAGGATCAAAAAACTTCTGATGCTTTATCAGAATTAGGTGAACTAGCTAAAAAACCTGAAGCCAATATTATAAAACTACCTAATATTAGTGCTTCGATACCTCAATTAAAAGCTGCAATAAAGGAATTACAAGCTGCTGGATATAATATCCCTGACTACCCTAGTGATCCCGAGACAGAGGAAGAAAAGGAAATTAAAAGTAAATATGCTAAAGTTTTAGGAAGTGCTGTAAACCCTGTACTTCGTGAAGGAAATTCTGATAGACGAGCTCCAAAACCTGTGAAGCAATACGCTAAAAATAACCCACATAGTATGGGAGCTTGGAGTGCTGATTCTAAATCACATGTAGCTACTATGAGTAGTGGTGATTTCAGAAATAACGAAAAATCAGTTACAATTAACGGTAATAAAACCATTAGTATTGTACACACTACTAAAGACGGAAAAATTAGTACCCTGAAAGAAAACTTACAATTATTAGATGGTGAAATAATTGATGCTACTTTCATGAGTAAGAAAGCTTTAGTAAGATTCATCGAAAATCAAATACAAGAAGCTAAAGATACAGGTGTACTTTTCTCTTTACACATGAAAGCTACCATGATGAAAGTTTCAGACCCTATCATCTTTGGTCATGTTGTAAAAATATTCTTTAAAGACGTATTCGAAAAACACAGTAGCATACTTGAAGAACTAGATGTTAATCCTAATAATGGATTTGGTGATTTAATATCAAAAATTGAAAATTTACCTGCTGACCAAAAAGCAACTATCGAAGCTGATATAAAAGAATGCCTTGAAAACAACCCTAGCTTAGCAATGGTTAATTCTGACCAAGGAATTACTAACCTACATGTACCTAGTGACGTTATTATTGACGCTTCAATGCCTGCAATGATACGTACTTCAGGCCAAATGTGGAATGCCGAAGGTAAACAACAAGATACTAAGGCTGTAATTCCTGACAGTAGTTATGCTGGTATATATGCCGAAACTATTAACTTCTGTAAAGAGAACGGAGCTTTTGACCCAAAAACCATGGGAACAGTGCCTAATGTTGGACTTATGGCGAAAAAGGCAGAAGAGTATGGATCACATGACAAAACCTTTGAGATTGCTGCTGATGGAATCGTAGAAGTATTGGACAACACAGGAACCATACTTATTTCTCATGAAGTGGAAGCTGGTGATATTTGGAGAATGTGCCAAACTAAAGACGCTCCTATCAAAGACTGGGTTAAGTTAGCTGTAAATCGTGCTAAAGCAACTCAGGTACCAGCTATTTTCTGGCTCGATGAAAATAGAGCTCATGATGCCAAACTAATCGAAAAAGTAGAATTATACCTAAAAGATCACGATACTGAAGGACTTGATATTTCTATACACCCACCTGTAAAAGCTACTAAAATTAGCTTACAACGTATAAAAGATGGACTAGACACTATCTCTGTAACAGGAAATGTATTACGTGATTATAATACCGATTTATTTCCTATATTAGAGCTAGGGACGAGTGCCAAGATGCTTTCTATTGTTCCACTGATGAATGGAGGAGGTCTTTTTGAAACAGGAGCTGGAGGGTCAGCACCTAAACACGTACAACAGTTTAACAAAGAAGGACACTTACGTTGGGACTCTTTAGGTGAATTTTTAGCCCTAGCAGTTTCATTAGAACATGCTGGTAGTACGAATAATAATCCTAAGGCGATAACACTAAGTGAAGCACTAGATAGTGCTACAGAAAAATTCTTAGCAAATAAAAAGTCACCATCTCGTAAAGTAAATGAACTTGACAATAGAGGTAGTCACTATTATTTGGCAACCTACTGGGCTGAAGCTTTGGCAAATCAAGATAAAAATGAATTTCTAAAAGAGAAATTTACACCTATAGCTGATAAATTAATTTCAACAGAAACAGAAATTATAAAAGAGCTAAACGATGCACAAGGCAATCTAGTCGACATCAATGGGTATTATTTCCCTTCTGAAAAAGCTGCTAGTAAAGCAATGCGTCCTAGTAATACTTTGAATTCGATTATTGATCATATATAATCGACCTTTTTACTTAACTCAACCTCCTTTTAAAATATTTAAAGGGAGGTTTTTTTGTTTTTTTAACGTCATTTAAACACATTTAAACCTTATTTTTTACTATATTAACATTTACAAAGGCTAAAAAACACAAAAAAACGCTTTTAAACAGAACTCATTTAAGCAATATTACTTTTAGTCTATAAAAATAACCTTATGTAAAAAATACAGTCTTATGGAAAATACGTTAAAAAATGAACTCAACTTACTAAGACGATTCTCAAATTATTTTGACTTTAACAATGATCACAGCTTGATTTTTCACCAAAAGATCAACATAATAAAAGGAGTTATTGGAATTTTAAAAGAAGGTGCTCATAATTACATCTTAACTGAAGAAATCGGGAATACGGAACGTAAGGTTCTTTTCACATATACACTCAGCACTCTTAAAAAAGGAATCATTAATGAACTTGAGCTCCCACGAGAACAAGCTAATAAAGAAGAGAAATATATCCGAAAAGCTCTTGAGAAAAGTATTAAAAACGAAAATAAGAAACCACTCTTACTTATTTCACCTTCTTTACAAAGTAACTCTAAGACCCAAAAACATTTTTGTGCAACACTAGATTTATATAACAAACAACTAACTCGTCGTATAGAAGCTTAAAATACCATACATTATTTTGGTACAATCATTTCAAAATAGAAAAAAATAAACCGTAATCTATTTTAAAAGGTTACGGTTTATTTTTTTATGTGTGTGTTATTTTACCTAAACATTGAATAGGAAATGCATTACATCACCATCATTCACTACGTAGGTTTTTCCTTCTACATTTAGTTTTCCTGCTTCACGCGCTTTTGATTCACTTCCTAATCCTACGTAATCTTCATAAGCAATTACTTCTGCTCTAATAAAGCCTTTTTCAAAATCGGTATGAATTACCCCTGCAGCCTGTGGAGCTGTTGAGCCTATTTTTATTGTCCAAGCACGCACTTCTTTTTCTCCTGCTGTAAAGTAAGTTTGCTGATTCAACAATTTATAAGCGGCACGAATAAGCACTGCTGATCCTGGCTCCTCTAACCCTATATCTTGTAAAAATAGCTGACGCTCTTCATAATCATCTAGTTCATTGATATCTGCCTCAGTTCCTACAGCCAACACAATAACCTCTGCATCTTCGTCGGCTACCGCTTCTTTAACACGCTCTACCATTTCGTTACCCGAAACTGCCGCTCCTTCATCAACGTTACAAACATATAATACAGGCTTATCAGTAATTAACTGTAAAGGCTTTACATAATCCGCTATATCTTCTTCAGAAAAGGCTACAGCTCTTACCGAAATCCCTTGCTCTAAAGCTTCTTTTAATTTTAATAAAACAGCCTCTTCCTGTAAAGCTTCTTTATTTCCTGTTTTAGCTGCTCTCTTAATTTTTTCTAATTTTTTATCTACAGCTTCAAGGTCTTTTAATTGTAGCTCAATATCGATAGTTTCTTTATCTCTAATAGGATCTACAGAACCATCTACGTGTACAATATTGTCATTATTAAAACAACGTAATACATGAATAATAGCATCCGTCTCACGAATATTAGCCAAAAACTGATTTCCTAAACCTTCTCCTTTACTTGCTCCTCTTACTAAACCCGCAATATCTACAATCTCTACAGTAGCAGGAATTACTTTCTCAGGATTTACTAAACTTTCTAACTTTTCAAGTCGTGGATCAGGAACATTCACCACTCCTATATTAGGCTCTATTGTACAAAAGGGAAAATTAGCACTTTGTGCTTTTGCATTTGACAGACAATTAAACAATGTTGACTTTCCTACATTGGGTAAACCTACAATACCTGCTTTCATGGGAATTCTTTTTATTTTTTAGCTAAACAAATATAAGTTTGTTTGGTGTTCTAAACTAGAGCAAACGAATTAAATTTACTAATGCCCACCTGAATATAAAATCCATAGTATAAATAAAAACAAAAAGGAGATCTTTTCAGACCTCCTTTTTGTTTTTATAATCACACTATAGTGAATATATGCTATTACATTTTTGTAATGATAAACTCACTACGTCTGTTTTCTTGGTGTTTCGCTTCAGAACATCTCACTCCATCAGCACATTCGTTTACAGGCTGAATTTCTCCGTATCCTCTACCCGTTAACCTTTCCTTAGCAATACCCTTATCAACTAAATACTTTGCCGTACTCTTAGCACGGTTACTACTTAATTTATAATTGTACATAAAGCTAGCTCTACTATCTGTATGACTTCTTACATCAATATGCATATTTGGATACTGCTCTAATACTATTAAGATTTTTTCTAATTCAATCTGAGCATCTTTACGGATATAATATTTATCTAAGTCGAAGTAAATATTATTAATCTGTAATACCTTAGCTAAATCATCACCCACCTTAAGTTCGTACTGCGTAGGTATTGTTTCTTTACCTGGAGCTAAGTTAAGATCTACCGTATTTTTAAACTCGGCAACGTCTCCTGCTTCAAAACCTTTTTCTTTTGGCTCATACCCTTGTTTTTGTGCTTGTACAATGTACACATTTTCACAAGCAAAAGGCGTTTTTATATCGTAGGCTCCGTCCGCATCAGTAACTGCTGAAGCAATCTTATTTAAGTCATTGTCTAAAAGAGCTACTACTACACCTGGTAATAATTTCCCTGTTTCTTTGTCGTAAACCTTTCCTGCAACAGTTTGCTCACAAGGCTTAAACAAAGGCTCTAACAATTCTAAACTATAAATATCATCACTACCTATTCCTCCTTGACGGTTACTTGTAAAGAAACCAAAACGAGAAGATTCTTCTAAAATTAATGAGAAATCATCTTCTGGGCTATTTACAGGCTTACCTACGTTGATAGGTGCATCAAAACCACCTTCAGCATCTTCATTCGGAACTGCCACAAAAACATCTAAACCTCCTAAACCAGGGTGTCCTTCACTTGCAAAGTATAGCTTTCCTGACTCAGTAATAAACGGGAAAGTTTCTCGACCTTCTGTATTGATAACGTCTCCTAAGTTTACAGGATCACTGTAGGTATTTGAACCTAAGATATCAACTACATAAAGATCTGACATTCCTCTAGTTCCTTCCATATCACTAGAGAAATACAACTTCGTTTCATCAGGTGATAAAGCAGGGTGTGCCGTAGAGTATTGATCACTATTGAAAGGTAATTCTACAATATTGGTCCATTTTCCTCTAACGAAATTAGCTTTATATAACTTCAGAAGTGTTGTTCCATCTGTGTTTGCTCCAATATGCCCATCCGTATAGTTATTTCTTGTAAAATAAACAGTTCTAGCATCTTTAGTAAACACAGGTGTTGACTCGTGGAACTTTGAATTTACTTTTGAACTAAAAGGATCTAAACCAGCTACCTGACCTTCTTGAGCTCCTTTTAACCTTTTTGTTTCATAAAGATTCAAATATTCACTCTCATTCCATTCGTGTACAATCTTAGTCATTGGAGTATTATCTCTACTAGAGGCAAATACCATTTTTCTACTTCCATAAAAACTTGGCCCAAAATCTGAACCTTTAGTATTGATAGCCTCTAGATTGCTTACCTCAAATTTATTTGAATTTTCCTCAATTACATTAAGATAATTTCTTTCTGCCTTAAACAATTGCACACGCTTTTCATCACCTTTCAGCTCTTGAAACTTCTGCATGATATTATCAGCCTCATCGTACTGCTTCACAGATTTTAGAGTCTGTGCATATCTAAAGAGGTACTCAGGATCTAAAGTCTCACTATACTTAGTATACAACTTCGTGTACCACTTTTCTGCTTCTATAAGTTCGTTATTATAGTAATACGAATCGGCTACTTTTTCTATAAGATCTTGTGATTCGTAACCTCTTTCTAATACTTTTATGTAAGTATCTCGTGCATCTATGTACGAGTAGCTTTTAAACTGCTCGTCTGCTTTTGCTATCTTTCTACTTTGTGCATTACCTGCAACTGTCATTAATGCAAAAGCAGCTATATATAATTTATTAAATTTTGTATTCATTTCAGTTTTAAGTATTAGAAGAATCTAGGGGTTAACATTCTTGTATATTTCTTATAAAGTTCAAATCTTAGCATCACTTCAAAACTTCCGATAGTGTGCTCCTGAATATCTGTAGTTTCATTGTCGTAAGACATTCCAATCATTAAGCTATCTGAAATTTGGAAAGCCGTTAAGAAACTGAAAGCAGAACTCCAACGGTAAGCAGCTCCTAATGTTAAACGTTCATGTAAAAGAAAGTTTGCTGAAAAGTCTACCTGTAAAGGTGATCCTGTTACCGCCTTAACCAATGTTGCTGGCTTAAACTTTACTGCGTCACTTACCTGAAAAACGTAACCTCCCATTAAGTAAAAATTCATACGATCTTGTGAGGTAGAAATAGGATCTGCTCCTGTAATCACAGCATTATTAATTTGCTCTGTTTCCAATAAATTAGGAACACTTAAACCTACATAAAAGTTATCACTATAATAATACGCTCCAGCTCCTACATTAGGGTTGATGTTATTATCAATATTAGAATAGGAAGTATCTGTAGTATCAAATCTATTTAAGTCAGAAAAATTAACATTAAATAGATTTGCTGTTGCTTTCAATCCAAACTTTAAAGTCGCTGTCGCTGATGTTGGGATACTATATGAGAAATCTGCACTTAAGTAATCTTCATTTACAGGACCTATTTCATCATGAATAACCGACACCCCTAAACCTACTTTCTTTGACATACCTATAGGAGTGTTTACACTAAAAGTAGAAGTTCTTGGCGCTCCTGGCACACCAACCCATTGGCTTCGGTGTAATCCTACTACACTAAGTACATCTCTACTCCCTACATAAGCAGGGTTGATTACCTGTGGGTTATACATATACTGAGTATACTGAGCATCTTGTTGTGCAAAAGCGCTAGTTACTCCCAAAAACAGCCCCAGTATGCTTACAGATTTAATTATTATATTCTTCATAATGTTATTTTTAATAATTTGTATGGTGGCAAATCACCACCATACAAATCATGGTGTTATCACTTAGTTTATTTTATTAGTTAATATAAAGATAACCTACTTTACTGTATTCCTTACCTCCGTAAGTATAATGTAATACATAATAATAAGTTCCTGATGGTAATTTCTCTTGTTCTTCTATAGTTACACGACCATTTGAAATTCCTTTGAAACGGTTATTCTCATAATCACTAGTTTCGAACACTTGAACTCCCCATCTATTAAATATATTAATATTATTTAAACCTTTGGTCTTATCAAGTCCATTAATTCTCATCTCTTTATTATTACCATATCCATTTGGTGAAATTGTATTAAATACTTCTATACAAAGTTCAGCAGTTACTACTTCCTCTTGGTTGTCAATGTTGAAATCACATGGATCAAATGGATCAGTACCATCCACACTTACTTCATTAAAATTAGTTACTCCATCACCATCACAATCTGCTACTAAATCTTCTACATCTTTATTAATTGAATCGAGTTCAAAGTCACAAGAATCAGCAATATCTGTACCATCAGTAATTTCTTGACCATTTGTTACACCATCACCATCACAGTCTTCTAAATTCCACTCATCAGATGTTAATGTTTGATCTGCTGCATTAAAATCACATGGTTCAAAAGGATCAGTAGTATCTAAACCAAAACCTGTTGGTTGGTATTCCGTTCCATTTGTTACTCCGTCACCATCACAATCAGCATCTGCCCATATTGGGTTTGTTACATCAGGAAGTGCTCCCACCAAACTAAAGTCATCACAAGGATCATTAGGATCCGTAATTGCTATAGGTGCTCCTGGTCGATTAGG
>CAYYNF010000096.1:3826-8418 GCA_964472695.1 uncultured Flavobacteriaceae bacterium | reverse complement strand
TCTCAAGAGAGCTCACAAGGATTTACAGAAGTTCTGTCTGAGGGCTTCAGTAATGTTTCGGACTTTGTGACTTCAGTTGTTTTTTATTCTATCAAGTTAAATGATATTTCAGTTCCTGTAGTAGTGCTTATTTTAGTATTCGGAGCTATATTTTTTACATTTTATAATAAGTTTGCGAATTTGCGTTACATGAAATTATCCGTAGATATTGCAAAGGGAAAATATGATCATGTAGATCATTTAACTGAAGAAGAAGAAAAGGAACATGGTCCTCTAATAGGACAGGTTTCTCATTTTGAGGCTTTAGCTACAGCACTTTCTGCTTCTGTTGGTTTAGGAAACATAGCAGGAGTTTCAGTTGCAATCGCTTTAGGTGGGGCAGGAGCTACCTTATGGATGATAATCGCAGGTTTTTTCGGAATGTCTTCAAAATTAGTAGAAGCTACTCTGGGAGTAAAATATCGTGAGGTTTCTGAAGATGGTGAAATTTTTGGAGGACCAATGTATTACTTGAAACAAGGTTTAGCAGATAAGAATTTAACTTTGTTAGGGAAAGTGATGGCATTTCTATATGCTGTTATGCTCGTTTTTGGATCATTTGGAGGAGGAAATGTATTTCAGGCTAATCAAGCAGCGGCACAAGCAAAATTATTATTTGGTATTGAACAAACTTGGATTATAGGTTTGGTACTTATGATTGTTGTAGGTGCAGTAATTATCGGAGGAATTGAGCGTATTGGAAAAGTAACTGCTAAAGTAGTACCTCTAATGGGGCTTATCTATGTAGGAGCTGGTTTTTTAATATTGGTGTTAAATTATGATTACCTACCTACTGCTTTTAGTGAAATTATTTCAAATGCTTTTAATCCAGGAGCAGCCTTAGGAGGTTTGGTAGGAGTAGTAATTATCGGTTTTCAAAGAGCAGCATTTTCTAACGAATCTGGAATTGGTTCGGCTTCTATTGCACATGCAGCTGTAAGAACTCGTTATCCTGCCAGTGAAGGAATTGTAGCTTCAATAGGTCCTTTTGTAGATACGGTAATTATTTGTACAATGTCAGCACTAGTGGTAGTAGTAGTAAATTTGAAAGAAGGATTATTTGATTACGGTGCCACACTAGGTTCTTCAGTTGTACTTAAGGAATCAGGTAAAGCTGTAGGGGGGGTAGATTTAACTTCTTTAGTGTTTGAATCGGCGTTACCAAATTTCTCAATTGTATTGACTATCGCAGTAATATTATTCGCAATTTCGACTTTATTATCATGGTCTTATTACGGACTTCAAGGTTGGAAGTATATTTTCGGTAAAGGAAAAATTTCTGATTTAGTATATAAAATAGTATTCCTAGTCATGATATTAGTTGGTTCATGTTCTGATCTAAATACAGTAGTAGCTTTTGCTGATGCTATGATTTTTGCAATGGTTTTACCAAATATGATAGGTATGTTTATTTTGGCTCCATCTGTGAAACAAGAAATAAAGAAATACATTAATGTTATTGGTAAAAAGCATTAATTAAGTGTGTATAACATATACTAATATATCGCGTTTAAGTTATTCTCTACTTAAACGCGATATGTTTTAAGCTCATCATTCTAAAAAATGATATAATATTTTTTAGAATACTTAATAATTAATTTTTCAATGTAAATTTACATCAGATTTTAATCTAGAAGGTGTACACTTCAATTATCTTAATATAATGCTGTCTAAGGTTTATTTTTATATACGAATCTTAAATTAGTACAACACAAACTTTTATGAAACAAATAATTACTTTCTTAGGAATATTTTTATTTTCCTTTTTTAAAATGAATGCACAAGAAACCTCATCAGTAGAACAGAAGATTGAATCTATATTCGCTCCTCTATCAGAGTTGATGAATACAATAGTGTTTTATTCAGTAAAAGTAGGGAGTGTAAAACTTCCTTTCATTATTATCGCAATCGTAATAGCTGCGATATTTTTTACAATCTTTCTCAATTTTGCTAATGTAAGATTGATGCCTGTAGCTCTAAAGATTTTAAAAGGAGAAGCCGAAGCTAAAGATCAAATAGATGAACCTGAAGAAACAGGACAGGTAACTCCTTTTCAGGCATTAGCTACAGCACTTTCGGCATCTGTGGGTATCGGTAATATCGGAGGAGTAGCAATAGCCATTGCTCTTGGTGGTGCTGGTGCAACATTTTGGATGATTATAGCAGGATTATTAGCTATGTCTGTGAAAATGATTGAAGCAACTCTTGGTGTAAAATACCGAGAGGTTGGAGAGGATGGTCAAGTGTATGGTGGACCTATGTATTACCTTAAAAATGGTCTTGCTGAAATGAAATTACCGAAATTAGGAAAAGTATTAGCGTATGCATATGCTTTATTTTTAGTATTTGGATCATTTGGGGCAAGTATGTTTCAATCAAATCAAGCTGTAGTTCAGGCTCAGAAGTTGATGGGACTTGAAAGTCCATTAGGTTTAGCTGTTGCACTATTAGCTTTAGTTGGATTTGTTATTGTTGGAGGGGTTAAACGTATCGGTAAGGTTGCTGAAAAAATTGTCCCAATGATGGGGATTCTTTATGTTGGTTCTGCATTGATTATTCTGGGATTGAATTATGAACTTATACCTAGTACAATATCTTTAATGTTATCAGAAGCTTTCAATGTAAATTCTTTTGCAGGAGGTGTTATTGGAGTACTTATTGTAGGTTTTCAAAGGGCGTTCTTTTCAAACGAAGCTGGTTTAGGAACTTCATCAATTGCTCATGCTGCTGTAAAAACACGCTATGCTGCGAGTGAGGGTATTGTAGGAGCTATTGAACCTTTCGTAGACACCGTTATTGTGTGTACAATGACTGCTATGGTAATTGTACTAATGAACCTTAAATTAAATTTATTTGATTATGGTTCTGTAACAGATTCTGCTGTAATTCATAATCAAACAGGAGAATCTGTAGGAGGGGTTGAGCTTACTTCGCTTGTATTTGAGTCTGCAATCCCAAATTTTTCAATAGTTTTAACTATTGCTGTAATTTTCTTTGCCTTCTCTACGATGTTATCGTGGTCTTATTATGGTTTACAAGGATGGAAATATTATTTTGGAAAAACTAAAGCTTCGGATTTAGTCTTTAAATTTATTTTTCTTTCATTCATTATTGTTGGATGTTCTATCAAATTAGGAGCTGTAATATCTTTTGTAGATGCAGTAATGTTTGCTGTAGTAGCTCCTAATATAATTGGTCTTGTAGTATTAGCACCAAAAGTAAAAAGAGAAATTAATCACTATTTAGAAATAATAGGGTTTCGTAAAAAGTAAAATAAATGTACCTACATTACAAAAAAGGATTAATAAGTTTAGCAACCCTATTGGGGTTGCTTTCTTTTTTTATTTATGTCACTAAATATATTACTCCTAAAACACATAGTTTTACCCCTGACCAGAAAGCGATTTGTTATATAGATAGTGTAATGAATACTAATAAATCACTTGGTCTTTCTCAAAAAAAATATCTTAAACCTAAAGTAACTCCTCAATATACGATTAATAATACTGTCTCCTCTAAACATAAGCAAACTTCTTATAAGAAAGACATTAATAAAGTGACTTCTTATGAATTATTGAAGAGACATCACTTTCCTTCCAAATTAGCTAATAGAGTGATAAATTATCGGAAAAAACTCAAAAGATATACATCTATGTCGCAACTAGAAAATGTATATGAAATTTCTTCGAAACAATTAGAAACTTTAAATAAATATTACAAAGTGATTAATTAGATAGATTGTATTTTTGTTACTATATCGAGCGATTAAATTTTCGGAAGTAGATTTTGTTTTTAATATTACAAGTTGGTTTGCTATCTACAAATCTTAGCTATCTTTTTTGTATATATATTATGAGATTGCAAATTCTAACCAATATAATTTATAACACTCGTACACATTGTTTACAATACTAATAAAGAGCACATGAACTTCGAATATTCAGAAACACAAAAATTGGTAGCAAACTCAGCTAAAGACTTTACCAATCAATATATCAAACCTCATGTAATGGAATGGGACGAATCCCAATATTTCCCTTTAGAAATTTTCAAGAAGGCAGGAGAATTAGGGTTTATGGGGATACTTATTCCAGAAGCTTATGGAGGATCAGGGCTGAGTTATCATGATTATATTACAATTATAGAAGAGGTATCAAAAGTAGATCCGTCTATAGGTCTTTCAATTGCGGCACATAATTCTTTATGTACAAATCATATTTTTCAATTTGGTAACGAGGAACAGCGTAAAAAGTGGATACCAAAATTAGCATCGGGAGAACATATAGGAGCATGGGGGCTTACAGAGCATAACACAGGAAGTGATGCTGGGGGAATGAATACCACAGCTGTAAAAGATGGAGACTTTTATGTTCTTAATGGTGCTAAAAACTTTATAACTCATGGTAAATCAGGAGATATAGCTGTAGTTATTGTACGTACTGGTGAAAAAGGAGATTCCAGAGGTATGTCAGCTTTTGTTGTGGAAAGAGGTACAAAAGGTTTTACTGCAGGAAAAAAAGAAAATAAATTAGGGATGCGTGCTAGTGAAACAG
>CAYYNF010000096.1:0-3816 GCA_964472695.1 uncultured Flavobacteriaceae bacterium | reverse complement strand
GTCGTATCCCTAAGGAAAATTTATTAGGAGAATTAGGGGAAGGCTTTATACAGTCTATGAAAATACTAGATGGCGGACGTATATCCATTGGAGCTTTGTCGCTAGGTATTGCCAAAGGAGCATCTGAAGCAGCAATAAAATATGCTAAAGAGCGAGAGCAGTTTGGACAAGCTATTGGTAATTTTCAGGCTATTGGTTTTAAACTAGCAGACATGGCAACAAAAATAGAGGCAGCTGAATTATTACTCCATAAAGCAGCTTTTATGAAAGAAAAAGGGCAACGTATGACCAAGATAGGAGCGATGTCTAAAATGTATGCTAGCGAAATATGTGTAGAGGTAGCTAATGACGCAGTACAAATACATGGAGGGTATGGATATACCAAGGATTACCCTGTGGAGAAATTTTATAGAGATGCTAAGCTTTGCACTATAGGAGAAGGAACTACAGAAATTCAAAAGTTAGTAATTTCACGTGATATTCTAAAAGAATAGTAACTAGGACAAATTTTACATTTTTTACAAATCCTAACATTAGCTGAAATAAAACTAAAAATATTCTAGTTGTTTATAGGATAGAAAGGTTTTTTTCAGTTCTAGGAATAAGGAGTATATTTGTATACAATAAATTTATTAAGACATGCAAGACGGTTTATATGCTAAGTTTACAACTCCTAAAGGAGAAATTTTAGTAAACCTTGAATTTGAGAAAACACCTGGTACTGTGGGAAACTTTGTAGCATTAGCTGAAGGTAATTTAGAAAATTCTGCAAAGCCACAAGGTGAAAAGTACTATGATGGACTTAACTTCCACCGTGTAATTCCTGATTTTATGATCCAAGGAGGATGTCCTCAAGGTTCTGGATCTGGAAATCCAGGTTATCAATTTGATGATGAAATCCATCCTGATCTAAAACATGATGGGCCAGGAGTTTTATCTATGGCAAATGCTGGACCTGGTACTAATGGAAGCCAGTTCTTTATCACACATACAGAAACAGCTTGGTTAGACGGTAAGCATACTGTTTTTGGAAAAGTAGTAGAAGGTCAAGATGTTGTTGATGCTATAGCACAAGGCGATAAAATCGAAAGTGTTGAAATTATTAAAGTGGGTACAGCAGCTGAAGAATTCAATGCTGTTGAGACTTTTAGAAAATTTAATGGAGCTAAAGCAGAACGTGAAGCTGCGGCTAAAAAAGAAGCTGAAGCATTATTAGAGGAGTTAGCTAGCGGATATGACAAAACAGAAAGTGGACTTCGTTACAAGATGATAAACAATGGTGATGGTGCCCAAGCAGAAAAAGGAAATACTGTATCGGTTCATTATAAAGGGTCACTTCCTGATGGTACTGTATTCGATTCTTCTTACAAAAGGAAAGAGCCTATTGAGTTCCCTTTAGGTGCTGGACATGTAATATCAGGTTGGGATGAAGGAATCTCTTTATTAAAAGTAGGAGATAAGGCTCAATTCGTAATTCCTCCTCATTTAGGGTATGGTAGTAGCGGTGCAGGTGGAGTTATTCCTCCTAATGCTACACTAATTTTTGATGTGGAATTGATGGAAGTGAAATAATATTTCGTTAGATATAAGATAAAAAAGAAACCGTAGCTATTATATAATAACCACGGTTTCTTTTTTTAATGCAATTACAGTGGAAAAAGAATACTACAGTTGCAAATATTTATTTTTTAATATGATAATTAATCTGTGATTGTATGATCAGTATTGAAGTCTTTACGATGACGTTCACTGATTACCTCTTCTCCCTTTTCATTAATTACATAATCTATCATTTCCCCTAAGATCGATTTAAAATCTTGAAAATCTTCTTTGTAAAGATATATCTTGTGTTTTTTGAACTGGAAACTTCCATCCTCATAAGTAAATTTCTTACTCTCTGTAATGGTAATATAGTAATCACCAGCCTTAGTTGATCTTACATCAAAAAAATAAGTTCTACGACCTGCTCTTAATACTTTAGAAAAGATCTCTTCTTTCTCTATCGATACATGTTCCGTCATAATATTAATGAATTAGTTTTTTACTTCTTTCAAAAATCTAAAAAAAATACTAAGAAACAAAAAAATACTATAGTTCTTTTCGTTTTAGTTGATTATTATACATTTCGGCATAATAACCTTTTTCTTTAATTAAATCGTGATGCGTTCCTTTCTGAACAATCCTTCCTTTATCAAGAACTAGGATTTGATCAGCATTCTTAACAGAAGAAATACGATGGCTAACAATGAAAGTAATTTTATCTTCTCGCTGTTGTTCTAAATTTTCGATCAGTTTCTCCTCAGTTTCCATATCTAATGCTGAAAGACAATCATCTAGTAAAACTATAGGACTCTCTCGTACCAATACTCTAGCTATTGAAACACGCTGCTTTTGTCCTCCAGAAAGTGTGACACCACGTTCTCCCAAAAGAGTGTCATAACCATCATTAAAATTTTGAATAGTATCATGTAGTACTGCTTTTTTAGCAGCATCTATAACCTGTTCCTTAGAATAATCAACCATACCAAAAGCAATATTTTCAGAAATGGTATCACTAAATAAAAAAGCATCTTGATGTACAACGCCTATTTGTGAACGTAGTACTTTTAAGTCGATATTTTTTAAAGGTATATCACCTATGCGGATTTCCCCTGAGGTAGTATCATGAACTCTGTTTAGTAATTCAATTAATGTAGTTTTTCCTGAACCTACTCCCCCAATAATACCAATGGTAGTATTTGGAGCCACACTAAAGTTTAGTTCTTTTAATGCTTCAATTTGAGTATTCTCATAAGTAAAACTAACATTGTCAAATGTGATCTTTTGATCTAATTTAAGAGCAATTGGATTTTTACTGTTAACAATTTTAGGAATATTGCATAAAAACTCATTGATACGTTCTTGTGAAGCTTCTGCTTGTTGTATAATAGAGGTGACCCAACCGATAGTTGCTACAGGCCATGTAAGCATATTTACATAAAGAATAAACTCAACCAATACTCCAAAATCTTCAATTTCACCGTTAATGTATTTATTTCCTCCTATAAAAATTACGATCATATTACTAAAGCCAATCAAAAGTACCATAAGAGGAGCAAATAAAGCCTGTACACTAGTTAATTTTATATTTTTTTCTTTGCTTTGAAGTACTAGTGTTTTAAAATCATCTTGTTTTAGTTCCTCTAAAGCAAAAGCTTTAATAACTCCCACTCCATTAAAAACCTCTTGTACATAAGAAGTTAATTTAGATAAATACTTTTGTACTACTGTAGTATGTTTGTTGATACGAACACTAAGTATGTAAATAATATATGAGAGTATAGGTAGTGGTATTAATGTATATAAAGTAAGCATCGGAGCTATTGAAAACATGTAACTTAAAGCAACAACAAAGAGTGTGATTGTATTTACACTATACATTAATGCAGGACCTACATACATACGAACCTTCATTACATCCTCACTAATACGATTCATTAAGTCTCCTGTTCGATTTTGTTTGTAGAAACTAGATGATAGACGCTGATAATGTTGATAAATTTCATCTTTAAGATCGTATTCAACATAACGAGAGACTACGATAAAAGTGTGCCTAATAAAAAACATTGAAAGTCCTGAAAAAAAAGCACTACCGACAATACATAAGAAATAGATAAGTAATTGTTCCTTAAATTCCTCAATATTGATATCCTCTCTTCGAACATAATTCTCAATGAGTGCTATAGCATCACCAATAAATTTAGGTCCGGCAACCAAAAATAGTCGTGCTACTATTGAAATAAATATGCCTGTAACTAATTTCAGACGATATTTAAC
>CAYYNF010000095.1:0-8420 GCA_964472695.1 uncultured Flavobacteriaceae bacterium | reverse complement strand
GTCTGCATATGAAAAGTAGCGGTTTTTGAAAAGATACATTCGTGTTTTCAATAATCTAAATTTAGGAAAATAAGTTTCGGTTGTGAGTAAATCCCGCTATTTTTTATATGCGTTGTTGTGTTTAGTTACTTACTATTCTCAAATTTCAATTGTATATGAAGTCCTTATCAATTTAATAAAATCGTCATATTTCACATATGAAAACCCATTTTTTCCCCAAGATTTATAGTTGTTTTTCACAATAAACGAACCACCTTTATAATTGTCATCATAGCCAACAATACATACCACGTGATTAGCAAAATTCTCTTTCTTCACATAGTTTTCAGGAAATGGAATATAATCTTTTCCATTACTATTATAAAAGAAGTTTTCTTGTAGTATAGTTGTAACTACAGGCTTTTTATTCAGCAGATTTTGTTTTATCTTCTCTATATGTTCTTTATCTAAAGAATTTTTATTTCCGACTGTATTGAAGTTTTTTATTTTATATTCTTTTGCTTTTTCTAAAACCTTTTTAGTTTTACCACAATCACATTTTTCTACAAAGTCTTTGTAGACAACTGTTCCGTTTTCTTTAAGAACTTCAAGAGCTAACTTGGCTGTTGCATTTCTGCCACATCTATTGAATAGTCTTCCTAAAAATGGTTTATTCTTTTTCACTTTAGAAGCTACAAATCCGTATGAAAATGAGTTGAAATCATTTGAAGATTCGTCTGTTTCGTTTTCTTTAATGTTATGCTCAATAGAAAGAGCTGTATATGTTGTTGCATATGCGAAACAAATAGCTCCTTCTTGTCCTTGCTTAGTAGGGCAATATCTTTTCAGTGAAATACTATCATTGTTTTGAGCAGTGATTTTGTGAATGATAAGTAGACTTATAAATATTAAGATAGTATTTTTCATAATGAAGATTTTTAAATAAATATGAATTATGGATTAAGAAATAGGTTTTCTAAATCTATAGATAATAACCTAAAGTTATTTGTATTTCCTGTTTGTTTAAAATATTCACCATTTGCTGTAATCCAACTGGCTTTTATATTTGCATTCATCTCTGTTTTTTGACTTTTTGAAGATGTACAGTCAAGCAGTACTACTCCTCTAATTATTGCCCAATCTTTTTTGTTTGCACCTTGTATGTCGTTAATAGTAGTTCTTAGATTGTTGAGTTTCACTTCATCATACTTTTCGAGGTTTCCATAATTCGTCTCAGTATAGGTTAATTTCATTATTTCTTCATTTCCAATTGAAGCACCTCCTATGATAAAATCTGAATTAAACCTTGTTGATTGGTCAAAAGTTTGTTCAAAAAAATTTGTAGGTTTTTCAATTTTGCTTAAAACAGGAACTTCATCTTCAGATCTTACGTTGTAAGTTACAGAGTATATTTCAAATCGATTGTCCTCTAATTTTTTAACTAATGCTCCAAGTAGTAGGGCTGGTTTATATTTGATTGCATCTACATTTTCACTAACATATTCTTTGTTTGTTATCCAGTTAGGTAAAGTAACTGGGTCATTTATAGTTGGTTCTTTTACTTCTGCTAATTTTGGCTTTCTTTTGAAAAGTCCTTTTTTTCTTTTAAAATTTTTGTTGAAGTTTTCTTGTTCATCAAGATTAATGTCTTCATTATAACTATCTTGAATTTTTGCAATTAATTCATTTGGAACTTTTTTAGAATCGTCACAAGAGTATAAGCAAATTCCAACAGATAATATTAAGATGATTTTTTTCATTTTTTCATTTTTTAATTAAATACAACTCGTTATATCCTAACCAAAGGTGCGTTTAGCCGTAAATATATTCTGGCTAAACGCACCTTTTAAGTAAGCTTATTCATTGAGCATAAAGGTAGTATTTTTTCCGAGTTGTTTAATTATTAAACCTAAAGGGTTGTTAATTTTCTTCAGACTTCACATATGTATATCATCACTAAAAAAGGTACTTGCGAATCCTTTTACTTAAAGTTTATACTAAAATGCTAATAAACTAAAGGTTTAAAACGGTGTATGATTTAAAAAATATCTAAATTTGATATAGATAAAACAATTAATTTATGGTAGGTAGTTTATTCTTTAATATTCTTCAAAAATCGAAAGAAAACAAGGAAATCATATGTATCTGGAGGTATGATAATGACGATGAATTTTGGTTAGGGTATGTTATTGATTTTAATGAAGAACTACTTACACTACAAAACTTCACCCGATACGGAAAACCTAACGGTATCACAGTAGAAAAAATTGAAGATATAAAATGTATTGATTTCGACGATGACTACTCCAGAGTCATGGAATGTATCATAGACTACGCAGAAACTCTCGAAAAAGACGATACTTTTACTCCTGATATAAGCCTTACTTCAGACTGGAAACAGATCGTTATAAAACAACTTTATAACCAAGGAAAACAAGTTGCTCACTTCGAATTTGAAGATGAAGAAATTTCCTTTTATGGCTATGTAGTAGCAGTAAGTAACTATGATTTTATCATTCAATCCATAGGAGAAACAGGTCTAAATACAGGTAAAATAATTTATCGTATGGAAGATGTTCTTAATATTCATATTAACGATATAGAAAGCAGAAGAAGGGAAATGCTCTACAAATGGCGAAATACAGGACTACAATCATAAATACTAAATAATATGGTTTAACTTAATAAAACGTTAATAGCGTATATTTAAGCATTTCATCTTTGTAATTTTAATGAAAAATTATAAAAATGAAATTACACTACAAGCTAAGCTTTTGGCTAGCTTTTATGTCACTTTTTAACACCTTTGCACAAAAAGTGATTCTCAGCGGAAAAGTTACTGACTCCAAAAGTAACGAAAGTCTTATAGGAGTAAGCGTTTACATTCCTGAATTACAAACAGGAGCAGTAACCAATGAATACGGCTACTATTCACTAAGTTTACCAACAGGTACACATAACATTGTATGCTCTTACATAGGATACGATACCTACAAAGAAAGTATAATCGTAAAGGAAGATCTTACTAAAAACATCAACATCACCGAAAATATTGAGAGCTTAAATGAAGTGATTATTGAAAGTAACAACCAACCACAAATCAGTATTAAAAAACCTGAAATGAGTGTCAACAAACTTTCAATTAATACAATCAAAAAAATGCCTGTAGTACTTGGTGAAACTGATGTAATCAAATCACTATTACAATTACCAGGGGTAACTAGTGCTGGTGAAGGAGCTTCAGGATTTAATGTACGTGGAGGTAGTGCCGACCAAAATTTAATCCTATTGGACGAAGTAAATCTATTTAGCTCGTCTCATCTATTCGGCTTATTTTCAATTTTTAATCCCGATGCTGTAAAGGATCTTAAGCTTTATAAAGCAGGAATGCCAGCTCGCTATGGAGGACGTATTTCTTCTGCCCTAGATATTTATCAAAAAGATGGAAATTATAACAATTATCACGCCTCTGGAGGGATAGGTTTACTTTCAAGTCGTTTACTTGTCGAAGGTCCTATTTCTAAAGGAAAAACCTCATTCCTAGCGGGTGGTCGTAGTAGTTATGCACATCTATTCCTACCATTATTTGATATCAATAATAAAGCTCTTTTTTATGACTTAAACTTAAAAGTAAATCACATTATCGATGATAATAATAAACTTTTTCTATCATCATATTTCGGGAAAGATATCTTCTCTTTAGAAAACACCTTTGCAAACCAATACGGAAATAACTTTGTAAACTTAAGGTGGAACCATTTATTTAGTAATAAACTTTTCTCAAATCTTTCTGCGATTTACTCCAACTACTTCTATCAGCTACAACTAGATTTTGTAGGTTTTCTATGGAATTCGAGTATAGATAACTATAACATCAAATACGACCTAGTACACTACCTCAACGACAAAACAAAACTACGTTACGGTACCAATCAAATGTACTATGACTTTAACCCTGGAAAAATAGAACCTCTCGAAGGACAGAACTTTATTACCAATCAGCTCACAAAAAAATCGGCTATAGAAAGTGCTTATTATGCTGAAGCTGAAACAGAAATATCTCCTAAAATTAATATAAATACAGGGCTTCGACTAAGTACCTTCTTTAGAATGGGACAGGAAAGTATTAATGAATTTGAAGACAACTTACCTGTACGTTTCAACGATAACTTAGGCATATACGAAGAAGGTAACATCACTGGCACTAGCTCATTGTCTAAGTCGGAAATATTAGAGGATTTCGTAAACTTAGAGCCTCGTTTTAATATTGCTTATGAGTTCAAACCTGAGCAATCACTAAAAGCAAGTTTTCAGCGTACAGCACAATACATACACTTAATCTCAAATACTAACTCCCCTACTCCATTGGACGTATGGACACCAAGTGGTCCTTTTATTAAACCACAAAAAAGTAATCAATATGCTTTAGGATGGTTTAGCGAATATCTAGAAGGTACCTATAGTTTATCTGTAGAAACCTATTTTAAAACGGTAGAAAACCGTATCAATTATATAGATGGTGCCGATATTGTAGCCAATAATAATATCGAAACTGTATTACTGAATGGAGAAAATCGTGCCTATGGTTTGGAAATTTTACTACAAAAAAATATAGGTAAATTTAGAGGATGGTTTGCCTATACCCTATCACGTTCAGAAGATCGTGTAGAAGGAAATACTACCAACGAACCAGGGTTAAACAATGGCGAATGGTTTAGTAGTAATGTTGACAAAACCCACGACCTTTCGGCGAATGCTTCTTATAAACTGAATAACAAATGGAGCTTTAGTGCTGCATTTAATTACCAAACAGGGATTCCTAGTAACTTCCCTATTGGACAGTATACTTTTCAAGACCTTACGATACCTGTATATGGAGCACGTAATGCTGACCGTTTACCTAGTTACCATCGCTTAGATATTTCGGCAACACTAACACCAAAGAAAAATGAAAAACGAAAAATAGATGGTGAATGGGTATTTGGAATTTACAACCTATATAACCGTATGAATGCTTCTTCTATCAGCTTTGCTAGAAACCAAGAAACAGGGCAAAATGAAGCTACTCGACTTTCATTATTTGGTATAATTCCTTCTATCTCTTATAATTTTAAATTCTAATCGATCATGAAATACACTTTTTTACTCATCCTAAGTTTACTGACTTGTATTTCTTGTCAGGAAGTAATTGACGTTGACCTACAATCAGAAAGTCCTCGACTCGTAATAGACGCTGCTATTGAACGTACCTATGAAGGAGACAGCTTTACTGATTCGGCATTGGTAACTTTACAAACTAGCAGCACTTTTAACAACAAAAATGTTTCCTATGTTAACGATGCAATTGTAGAACTAATCAACCTAGACACTAATGAAAATACTATACTTGAAAACACAAACGATCTAGGTAATTACGAACCAAACGCTAGCGTAAATTTTAGTATTGATGATACAGCAAACTACCAATTAAAAATAACCTACAATAGTGATGTATATACCGCTACTGAAAGACTTAATAAAGGTGTACCTGTAGACTCGTTAGTACAAGAATATAACGATAACGCCTTTGCTCCTGAAGATCGAAAAGTAACAATCTCTTTTACTGATATTGCTGACGAAGCTAATTTCTATGTATTCAAAATAGATGACTATAACTTTCAAGTAATTGATGATGAATTTATCATAAACGGAGAATCTTTTGACTTTCAGGAATTCGTAGAAGATAATACCTTAAGTACTTTTAAAGTAAATGCATGGGGAAGCGACAAAGAATTTAATCGCTACTTAGAAGCTATTGCTGTACTAGCAGGAAACCAAAATGGTCCTTTTGGTTCTGTACCATTTACTGCACTCGGAAATATTAAAAATAACACCAATAAAGAACGTTTCCCTTATGGTTACTTTCACATTAATGAAGTATACACTAGTAGCCTAGAGCTTGTTGAGAACAGTACGTTAACCCCTTAGGTTTTCAGAAAGGAGGAAACCAAAAAAACAGGAAGCAAGTTGACAGCATGTCACTTGCTTCCTGTTTTTTTTAAATCTTCCTGTATATTCTTTACAGAATGAATACCTATATTCGTATTCAAAAAAAGACATATTATCATGCCCGAAGAAACTCATAAAACCGATAAAAAACAACTAGGCAAAGGTGTTCGTACGCTTATGGGATCCCTACTACCATCTGTAATAGGCCCTACTGTACTATACAATGCTTTTATGAATAAATCTCATGATTTGTTTTGGGTGGTGTTTAGTATTGGAGTTATAATAATGCTTCTTGCAATATTCCTTATATTTAAAGGTATTAGAACAATGATAAATAGCATTTTTGATGAATAGATCTTAATCATATCAATGAATATTAAAGACGTATTAATCATTCTTATTGGTTTAATTGCTGGAGCAATAAATACCGTAGCAGGGGGCGGTAGTGCTTTAACCTTACCAGCACTTATTCTATTTGCGGGACTACCTCCTAGCCTAGCCAACGGGACTAATCGTTTAGGCATATTCATACAGACTATCTTCGCTGCATTTGGTTTTAAAAGTAAAGGAGTTTCTCCTTTTGCCTTAGGTAAAAAACATTCAATTGCAATAGGAATTATGTTTCTATTAGGGGCTACATTGGGAGCACGTTTAGCCATAGACATTGCTGATAAATTATTTTCTCAAATTCTATCAGTAGTCATGTGTCTCATTGTAGCTCTCACATTATTTAAACCTAAAGCTACTCAGAAATTCACACAACACAATAAACTTAGTGCTATTTTCCAATTTTTAGTATTCTTCTTTATTGGGCTGTATGCAGGTATTATACAAGCAGGAACGGGGCTACTTATCATTTTATCCCTATCTATTTTTAGTGAACTAAACCTTGTAAAATCTAATGCTTTAAAAACAATATTAGTATTTATGGCTTCCATAGGTACTATTACTATGTTTGCTTACCATAACAAAATCAATTTTCACTACGCTATACTACTCGGCAGTGGAAACGCCATTGGCGGATGGCTTATGAGTAGATGGTCCGTAGGTAAGGCTGATAAATACATTAAGTTTTTTATGATCGGTAGTGTTATGATAATGGCTGTAAAACTATGGTTATTTTGATCTTAAAACATAAAATGGTATTCTCAAAATAACTACCTCAAATACAATAAATAAAAATGAAAAAGAAGATTAGAATATTGAGCATAGATGGCGGAGGTATGAGAGGTATTATACCTGCAACCATAATTAACTACATGGAGCAGTGCTTGGCTAAAAAATTTCCGAACACTACCATAAAAGATCACTTTGATTTAATTGTAGGTACTAGTACAGGGGGCATATTAACAGCACTATATATAACCCCTGATAGTAAAGACAAAAACAAAGCTAAATTCTTAGCAAAAGAGGCTCTAGACTTCTATGTTGAACATGGTAATGCAATATTTAACCAATCTAAAAAACCTAATTGGAAAATACTTTGGGGGTTACTAAACGCGACACGTTACAGTCCTACTAACATTGAAAAATTACTAAATAAACAATTAGGTGATCTTAAGATGAGTGATATCTCTACTCCTTTTCTAATTACTACCTATAATTTAAACAGTAAATCTTCTTTTTTCTTTACCAATAATGATGATAAAGAGAAATACGACTTCTATATGAAGGACATATTGAGATCAACTTCGGCTGCTCCAACTTACTTTCCTACTGCTAAGATTCAAAATATCGCTAAAAACAGTACGCAGAAAGAAATGTTTAATATTGACGGGGGTGTATTCGCTAACAACCCAACCATGTGCGCCTATGCTGAAGCTCGAAAAATGAATTTTATAGAACGAGGTATTGACAAACCTACAGCAAAAGATATGTATATTGTTTCTATTGGTACAGGAGGTGGAGATTATAAAATTTCTAATCCTGATAATAGTGGTTCATGGGGATTAAAAAAATGGGCTGAATCCATTCCAAATATAATGATGGATGCTAGTATTGACACCATCCATTTTCAGATGACACAAATTAAAGGAACGCTACCTGAAGATGCCATCGGAAACTACTTTCGAATTGATGTACCTACACAAAAAGAAGACCCAAACAGTAATTACAGAACCTACGATAAAGACATGGCAAATGCTTCTAAAGAAAATATAGACGAATTAATAAAAGCTGCTAATAAAACTCTTGAATTCCACAAAGAGGATATTAATAATATAATCCGAGAACTAACTGACTAATATCAATCTTTACAGCTGATAGACCAAGCTTCGTAAAGCATAAAAAAATAGACTTTAGCTGTAAAAACTAAAGTCTATTTTTTTTTAAATTATAATACCAATTGAATTATTATTTCTCGTATGAATAAACTTTATCACGAATTATTTTGTACATGGCTAATTACGTAATGAATTTTACAATTTTAAATTCAATTTTCGATGGTTTTAATG
>CAYYNF010000094.1:0-8427 GCA_964472695.1 uncultured Flavobacteriaceae bacterium | reverse complement strand
GAGATGGCTCCAACCCGAGATCAAGGAGCTGGTCGTGCCGTACGTAGATAAGAACACTTGTAAACTTCTGAAAACAAACACAATATTTTCAAAAAAGTGACGTTTATATTACAAAGAAAAGAATATCATGGCAAGTACTATAGAACAGGCGGTAGCGGAATACTTAGGACAAAAAGAACGTAGAGAAACTATAACTCTTGATGCAGAAGGAAAATATAAAGGGTTTCCTGTAGAGGAAATCAAAGCAACTATTGTGGATTTATTTTCAGAGCTAGGAGATGTTTATGATATGAGTCCTTTCGAATTGAGAGAATGTTTGCCTTCTAGATATCCCAAGTCTTTAGTACCTGCGATTCAAAGTTTAAATATACAGCAAAAAAAACTGAATTATAGGACATTGGAAGCTTATTTAGATGTTAACTTCCTAAGTTCAAAATCGATTCCTCCAATAGCATATGTGCCTTCTGGGTATCCTGAATCACTAGTATCTTCCATTCAGAATTTAGGTATACAGCAAGAAGGTTCTAGATATGGTAATCTAGAAATAATTCTCAATAATGATTTTCAGATTTCTTCAGAAGCTTTAATATCTCAGAAACATTTATATTCATTGGGAAATTCTAATAAACTAAGAAAAGCCTCCGTTATAGTAAATGCTTTCAAAAGTACAGTTAAAGAACTGAATCAAATAACAGGAGATCAGAATATAATTGACATCTTTAATGCCTCAAAACAGTTCTTATTAGATCGTTTGAAGCAATTACCAGAGGACGGTTTAGAGTATAAGCAGATCATACAACAAATGGCTTCATCATTAGGCAATTGTTATACTCCTGTTACGCAGCTATTATTTTCTGTGGCCACACAATTGCCATCTGAAATACGTGTTAATTTATCTTCATCTAAACTAGAAGAAATACAGCAACGTGTAGCTTTTAGATATGCTATCATGCGTGAATTAAGAACTCAAATTTCATCTCATAAAGATTCTGCTGAATATGTAGAACGACTATCAGATTTTCTATTTCTTCGAGGAGCATATAATTTTAATTTAAATGCTTCATCTGGAGTTATGTTACCTGAAAACATAAGTGTTCTAACAGACTTAAAGAGTTTAGGTTTTATAGACAAAGAGAGAGAGGTTAATGTGCGTAAACTATATGATTTTATAAAATGCGATTTACTAGGACTACAACAGCATACAGATAAGGAAACCCTTCTTTTTAATAATGCTTTAGATCGTGTTCAGAAAGCAGTATTTAAAGAAATACAAGCTAATCGAAACACGTTCTCTCTAGAATACCTTAAACCAATAAATCAACAGTTTTATTTGATTAATCCTGAGAAAATAGCAGAGCATTTCGAATCTAAATTTCGGGTTTGGTCTAACGGACTACGATTCTCTTCTCTGAATGAAAGAACGGTTGAAGGATTCACAAAAAACTATATTAAACAACGACTAAAAGAAATAAAATATTTTGTAAAAAATCAACCTCAAGAAACCACTTTCGAAACCGCTATGACCACAAGTAGTGCTTCCTTGAATCCAAATGTTTCTACTAGCGGAGGTGGTAGTGCACAAGTTTTGCCTGAGTTGTCAGAAGCTCCAGCTCAAGGAACTAGTAGTACTATGCGTAGAGGGAGAAACCTGTAAATTTTTGGTATATATTAATTAAAATAATTTTTTTAATTCTAAAAGTTAATGTCTTTCGTGTATATAGAGAGAAGTTAAACAAATGAAATATAACATAAAATCTAATGAATCCAGCTATTGAAGCCGCTATGCTGAGCTATTTCGGACAAAGTAACCGTGGCGAAGCAATTTATATCGACACTAATGGAACTTATAAAGGCATTCCTGCACCTTTTTTAAGACAACATATTTTGAGTCTTATTAGTCATGTAACAAGTAATGCTAAAAGTAGGTCTGCTGAGGATATCGCCAAGATACTTCCTCCTCATATATCTGTGGAATTGAGTGATCGTTTAGAAGAATTTTTACAAACTATGTCTTTTTATGAAGTAGTTCCTAAACTCAATAAAGACTTCAATATTAATGTTCCTTATCGCATTGCTAATGGAGATATTCTTAGTCCAAATCAGGTAGTAAGTAGTTTTGAAGAAGCTAGTTATGGAGTTTCTTGTGATAGTCGAGAAATGAGAAAAATTGTAACCGAAACCGCTCAATTTCTAATAGATCGCTTACGAACTTTATCGCCATATAGTACCGATTATCATTTACTAGTACAGCAAATGGCATCTAGTTTAGGTAACTGTAGGACCCCTGTCAAACAACTCTTATTTTCGATGGCTACCCAACTTCCTCTAGAAGTTCAACAAGAATTTGATCCGTATAAAATGCAAGAAATTATCCAACGCGTTGCCTTTAGACAAGCTTTACTCAGAGCCATAAGACTACATGGATATTCTTTTGCAGATTTATCCAAAGAGGTGGAAGTGATTTCGAATGCTGTATTTCATAAAGGGGGGTATGATTTTTCAGATGAAAGTCAGTCACCAAGACATATAGAAACCCCACATAAAATCTTATTAGATACAGGTATCGTAAATATTGAGGAAAATCTAAACAGTGAGAATCTATATAACTTTATTAAATCAGATTTATTTAGCATTCAGAAACCTTTGAGCTTAACAGACAAAACACTTAATCGTGTACAGGAAGTTATCTTTAACGCCATTAAAGGTTATTCAGAGGCTTTTGTGAATGAATATCTTGAAAATGAATCAGAACGCTTTTACTTATTGCTCCCAAATCGTATTGAGAGTGATTTTAAACAAAAACTGAAAAATCATTTTCATACAGGTTTTTTTAGACCAAAATTTACCGAATCTAATCTAAATCGATTTACGCAAAAATACCTGCAAGAAAAATTTGCTGAAATACGTGCTTTTGCACAAAAGAAAGCTAAAGAAACACCGCAAAAAGAAACCACATTAGAAACTGCTATGACCACAAATAGTGCTTCTTTAAACCCAAATGTTTCTACTAGCGGAGGTGGTAGTGCACAGACTTTACCTGAGTTGTCAGAAATTCAAAATCAGGAAACTACTACTAGTACCACTCATGCCACAAATAGAAGAATACAATCGTAAATCCCTGAAAACAAACACAATATTTTCAAAAAAGTGACGTTTATATTACAAAGAAAAATATCATGGCAAGTACTATAGAACAGGCGGTAATCGCTTATTTAGAGCAAAAGGAAAAAGGAGAACCTATACGTCTAGATGTAGAAGGGAAATATGAGGAATTTCCTGTAGAAGAAGTGAAGGCTGCTATTTTGGATTTATGTACTGAAATAGGGGATATTTATAATATGCATCGGTATGAGATAAAAAATCAGATTCCAAGTCCTTACCCTGCATCAAATGAAATGGCAAGAAATATACTTAGATTATCAACCTTAGCAGGTCAGTCATCACAGGGAATTATAGAGCTTGTTATTAATAAAGATTTTCATATTTCTTCAGAAGCTTTATTAGCTAAGATACCAGAGATATTTCCGTATGTATTAGGAAGTTCAAGGAGAGTCAGTAAAGCTTCTCAAGTTCTGAGAGAATTTAAGCGTAAAATAGAGGAACTTAAAGATAGACAACACGACCCTGATATTGAGACTATTTTTGATGCTGCAGAACAGTTTTTATTAGATCGATTAGATCAATTACCAGAAGGTAGTCCAGAGTATAAGCAGATTGTACAACAAATAGCCTCATCGTTAGGGAATTGCCCTACTCCAGTAAAGCAGTTACTGTTTTTAGTAGCGGTACAGTTACCTCCAGAACTACGTGAAAACTTATCAGCTTCTAAAATGCAAGAAGTACAGCAACGTGTGGCATTTCGTTACGCATTGACTCGACAATTGAGACAAGAGTCCACTTTCAAATACGAAGATCAGGCAGATTATGTAGAGGAACTATGTGACACTCTCTTTTCTCAGGGGGAATATAATTTTAATTTCCCTTTTTTACATTTTAATACGGTGAAGTTATCTAATGAGCGTATTCCTCACATTTTATTAAAATTAGGTCTTGTGAATGGAGAAGATCAAAATCGTGTAAATACACAAAAATTACACAATTTCATAAAGTCAGATTTACTTAGTTTGGCACCGATTACAAATAATGAAACACGACTTTTTAATAATGCTCTAGATCGTGTTCAAAAAGCTATACTTAAAGAAATAGAGGCCAATTCAGAGGTGTTTTCTACGGAGTACCTTAAACCTGTAAATGAACGATTTAACTTAATTAATCCAGATAAAGTAGCCGAACATTTTGAAAGTTCTTTTAGGGTTTGGTCTGAGCGATCAGTATCCTCTTCTTTAAATGAAAGAAATGTTAAGCAGTTCACGGAAAACTATATCGGAGAACAACTAAAGACAATAGAAAACTTCGTGAAATTACAATCTCAAGAAACTACTTTCGAAAGAGGTATGATAACAACAGGGAATGCTTTAAATCCAAATGTTTCCACTAGCGGGGGTGGTAGTGCACAAACTTCACATGAGTTATATCAAATTCAAGGTAAGGGAGTTGGTCGTGCTGTGCGTAGATAGGAACACTTGTAAACTTTTAAAAACACACACAATATTTTCATAAGTAATATAAACAAAAAACGATATGGAAGATACTATAGAATCCGTAGTAACGGAGTATTTATTACAAAAGGAATGTAGAGAAGCTATAAAACTTGATGCAGAAGGAAAATATAAAGGGTTTCCTGTAGAGGAAGTAAAAGCTGAAATTTTGAATTTATTTTCACAAATAGGAGATATTTCTAATATGAGTTTTGATGAAATAAGTGAGCGTTTACCTTCTGGCTATACTGAATCTATCTCTCCTTCAATTCAAAGTTTATCATCGTTACAGCGATCTTACATCTATGATAACTTAGAGATAATCCTCAATAATGATTTTCAAATTTCTTCAGAAGATTTAATAGCTGAAATATCTCGAGAGCCTTTATATTTATTGGGTGACTCGAATCTATTAAGAAAAGATTCCGCTGTATTAGATATTTTTAAAATTCAAATTGAAGTGTTAAAAAGCTATACAAATGATCAGGCTATAATTGACATATTTAATGCCTCAGAACAGTTCTTATTAAATCGTTTAAATCAATTACCAAAAGACGGTTTAGAATATAAGCTGATCATACAACAAATAGCGTCATCGTTAGGAGATTGCACGACTCCTGTTAACCAACTATTGTTTTCAGTAGCCTTACAGTTACCACCGAAGATACGTAATGGTTTATCTTCATCAAAAATGGAAGAAATACAACAACGTGTTGCTTTCAAGCATGCTATCACACGTGAATTAAGACAACAAGTGTCTAAGATTTATGATTTGGCTGAGTTTGTAGAGAAGCAATCGACCTTTTTATTTTCTCGAGGAGCTTATGATTTTAATATAGAAAGGGAGGCTTCGTCATTTCGAAGAACAGACACAGAACATCTAAGAGCCTTAAATATTGTAAATGAAGAGGGTATCATAAATGTTCGTAATCTCTATAATTTTATAAAACGTGACTTACTGAGTTTACAGCAGAATACAGATAGGAAGACCTTTCTTTTTAATAACGCTTTAGATCGTGTTCAAAAAGCGATCTACGAAAAAATAGAAACTAATCGAGAAACTTTTTCTTTAGAGTACCTTAAACCCGAAAATGAACAGTTTTATTTGATTAGTCCAAGTAAAATAGCAGAGCATTTCGAGTCTACATTTCGAGTTTGGTCTAACGGACTACGATCCTCTTCTCTGAATGAAAAAACAGTTAACAGATTCACAAGAAACTATATTAAACAACGACTAAAAGAAATAAAAGGTTTTATAAAAAATCAACCTCAAGAAACCGCTTTCGAAACTGCTATGACCACAAGTCGTGCTTCATTAAATCCAAATGTTTCTACTAGTGGAGGAGGAAGTGCACAGGCTCTACCTGGGTTGTCTCTGAATCAAGCTCAGGGGGGTGGTCGTAATATACGTAGAGGATTGAGCTAATACTTTTTAATATTTACAGTAAATGTACTGTAGCTTAAACTTAAAAAAATCCATACCGAATACTTTAGTGAACAAACTTGTTTCTTTACTTTTGAAAGTACCATCCAAAAACCACTGCATTCATGAGACTTTATGATTTGAAACTCAAAAACATTGGTCCTTTCCAAGATGTATATCTGGAGTTTATTAACGAAAGTGACTCGACTGAAACGCCACCTGTGATTTGTATCACAGGAGAAAATGGTACTGGAAAATCGATCATTTTAGATGCGATTCGTGGGGTGATGAAAGGGAGTAAAAGTACAAAGGCTTTTCAGAGAGATATTACAGCTTCGAATAGTTTTCTTATCGAAACGAATATTAGTATTGACAATAAATCGAGAGTTTATAAGTCAAATAAAAAGTTTAATGACAATAGATTCTGTACCAATCTAACAAGTATTTCTAATTTATTTCATTCATTAACAGATTTCGGTCACCCAAAGAATTTCATATTTGATTATTGGTCATCAGAACTATCAGATGATACCTTTAAAATTAATAATATAACGGCTTTAGACCCTAAAAGCTATTTAGATAATGCCTTATCAGGAGTGCATAAAAACATAGATGTTACTAAAGCCATTTCCTTTTTTGATTATTTGAAAGACAGTCGTAGCCCTAAAGAAAGTGAATTAGGGCAAGCCTTATATGCTATTTTAGATAAAATTATTGACTTATCAATTGAGGGCGGAAAGCTGTCACATGTTTCTCGAATGACTTTAGAACCAATTATAAAAATAGGCAACCGTGAGGTATCACTCGACAAGCTGAGTAGTGGAAATCTATACTTAATTCAGCGTTTTACAAGTTTACTGAGTCAGGTATTTTCGATATGTACCTTGAATAATATTCCGATTTCAGAATACCAAACCATTCAAGGGGTATTGTTGATTGATGAAGCGGAAAATCACCTACACCCAAAGTGGCAAAAACGTTTCTTAAATAATATTCTTACGCTTTTCCCTCGACTGCAAATTATCGTAGCAACACATTCTCCGTTTATCGTGTCTTCAGTGAAAAATGCTAAAGTTTATGTATGCGAAAGCCAAATAGACCACTCTATTATAAAAGACGAAACGGATAATTTTAGCAACCTTCCTGTAGAAGAAGTACTCCTAAGTCCGCTGTTTGACACAAATAGTTTTGGAACCGAAATTTCAGAATTACTAGAAAAACGCAAAAAAGCTATCAAAGCACAAAATAAAGAAGTAGTACTTCAGATTGAAAAGGAATTACTAGAGCTTAACCCAGAGTATTTTGATTACCTCAATATCGACAACCTTTTAAAGTCGATAAAAAGATGAGGTATGTAAAAAGATTATCAGAGCCAGAAAACTTAAAAGAACGAAAAGAGCAATGGCTTCAAGATTTCCTAAAAAGTGGTCAAAAACGTCCTGCTTCTAGTAAATATGCACATCCTAAAGTTCGAGAGCAACTCAATGCGATGAGCCATAACAAGTGTTTCTATTGCGAAACCCTACTTAAAGACGAACCCAAAGAAGTAGATCATCATATTGAGGTAAGTTGTGATAAAACACTAGCTTTTGAATGGGAAAATTTATATCTGAGTTGCAAAAAGTGTAACGCTAAAGTGAATCATGCAGACATTCCTATAGATACCGTACTCGATCCTTGTAAAGATACGAATGCTACTATCAAAGCACATATCGATTTTGAAAATGAAGTCATTGTGGCTAAAGATAATTCTCAAAAAGGCTTGAAAACCATCCAAAAATATCGATTAGATACAGAGCATCACGATTATCATAGAATGAAAAAATTAAGGGAGTTTGATGATACTTTACGTAAAATGTTACCAACTAAAGGTTATAAACATTTAACAGATCAAGAACTTGCTATTCTAAAACGATTTGCCCAAGAAAACCAACCTTATTCTCTAATGTTTAGCATTTGTCTAGAAAAATACGGATTGTTATAAGTAAACACAAAAACGCCTCTTTTTCCATAAAAAAGAGGCGTTTTTGATATTTAAAGTGAATGTGATATTAAATCTAAAGACTAACTTTTCTTAATCACTTTCACGTTTTGCTCCATAACTTTCTTATCCGAAAGCGGTGAAGGACTGTGGAATAATAAATCTTCACTCTGTCCTGTTTTTGGGAACGCCATTACCTCACGGATCGAAGCTTTTTTCTCAAGGATCATCATCAAACGGTCGATACCCCAAGCAATTCCTCCGTGTGGTGGTGCTCCGTATTGGAACGCCTTGTACATAGTACCTACGCTCTTCAGCATTTGCTCATGGTTATACCCCATGTTGGTATACGTTGCTTCTAAGATTTCGGGCTTATGAGCACGTACCGAACCTCCTCCGATTTCGTAACCGTTAAGGATAATATC
>CAYYNF010000093.1:0-8430 GCA_964472695.1 uncultured Flavobacteriaceae bacterium | reverse complement strand
TCTACAGCTCCATTGGCAGCATCTTTAGTAGTATTTACAGCACTATTAGCCACATCTTTTGCAGCGTCTACAGCTCCATTGGCAGCATCTTTAGTAGTATTTACAGCACTATTAGCCACATTTTTTACAGCGTCTACAGCTCCATTGGCAGCATCTTTAGTAGTATTTACAGCTCCATTAGCAGCATCCATAGCTTCATTAGTGGTGTTTTTTGTTGCTTCAATAGTTTTGTTAGCCGCATCTTTTGCAGCGTCTACAGCTCCATTAGCACCTTCTACTAGTTTCCCTGTAGCTTTAGATAGTACATTTTCTGTTTTGGCAGCACCTTCTGTCGTGCTTTCTTCAGCTTTTTTCACTTGTTCTTTACATGATACTGCAAACATAAGAGAAAGTGTACTTACTGCTAGAAAAAAATTCTTCATAAAATAAATATTGGGATTATTAAACTTTAATATGAAATTATGACATTTAAAAGTCTAAAAAAAATTTAATCCCATGAAAAAGGTGCTTTTTAAGTGATCTGAGGGTAGTCTGCTTTGAAGTAATCTCCTTCTTCAGTAAAAGAAATTATTTGTTATCTTAAATATCAGTCTTAAATCAGTATTTTCTCTCTTTAAAAAGTAGTAAGTTTTAAACAATGGAATATTTCCATTGTTTAGGTATATTTACAGTATGAAAGAAAGTGAAAAAGTAGCGGGAAAACGTATTAAACAGGTTCGAGAACGTTTAGGTTATACCCAAAAGAAGTTTGCTGAAAGTTTAGGAATAAAAAATAATATAGCTGATATAGAACGAAATAAAACACGTGTGTCAGGTTACGTTATTACACAGTTACTAAAGGTTTATAATGTTAATCCTATGTGGGTTTACGGCTATAGTCCTATTAGAGATATCAGAGACTTAAACTATGGTACCAATCCAAAGGTAATTACTCTTAATAATGAGAATACAGAGAATATGGTACTGGTAGATCAAAAGGCATCTGCAGGGTATCCAGAGAATATTCATAATCCTACTTGGTTTGATGAGCTTCCTGCTTTTGATTTTCCTCTTCCAGAGTATCGTAATGCTACTTATAGGGGGTTTCAGGTGGAAGGAGATAGTATGCTTCCTTATTTACAACCTAATGATTGGATTATCGCAAAGGCTGTCGATAACCTAAGTCATATTGCTAACAGAACAATGTGTGTAGTTGTGTTGAAAGATAGTATTTTAGTGAAGCAGTTACATAAAAGTGAACAATCTGAATCTATTATATTAATATCGTTGAATACTAAGTATTCACCTATTGAGATAGCAATTCGAGATATCCAGGAAATATGGGAGGTCTCTAGTAAATTGAGTTTTGATATCAGTCAATCAACAGGAGGTGATACAAGTGAAAGTATCAATGATATACATTTGGCTATAGAGAAGATACACAAGGATATTAGTAGGTTGAAGGTGAAATAGTAATCATAAAAAAAGGTCAATACATTTGTATTGACCTTTTTTAAAAGTTTGAACTCTGAATACTTTACTTGAAAGTAATATTAAATCCAAACACATACTATACTTTTTTGTTGCAAAAGTATTTAAAGAAATCCTTTCAATAGCTGTCTAAAAAGTTGATTTCAGTAGATTTGTAGTGTTTTTCAGTAGGTATAGTATTTTAAGTCCCTTACCTTGTTTTTGTTACTATTATTTTTAAACAGTAGTATTTATATTGACCTAATATTAATTATTACTAACACTTCATTGATTACATTTGTAAAAATCCAAAATAAATGAACGAGCATCTAGATCCATCAGGAGATAATTTTTCAGCATCAGATCACGATATAGAAAAGGCGTTACGACCGCTATCTTTCGAAGATTTTACAGGACAGCGACAAGTACTAGAGAACCTTGAAATTTTTGTGCAAGCTGCTAATATGCGAGACGAAGCACTCGACCATGCCTTGTTTCATGGTCCTCCTGGGTTAGGGAAAACTACGTTAGCAAATATTTTAGCAAATGAGTTGGGAGTAGGTATTAAGATCACTTCGGGGCCTGTATTGGACAAGCCAGGAGATTTAGCGGGGTTACTAACTAGTCTTGAGCCTAGAGATGTTCTGTTTATTGATGAAATCCATCGACTCAGCCCTATTGTAGAGGAATACCTTTATTCGGCTATGGAGGACTTTAAGATAGATATTATGATTGAAAGTGGACCTAATGCTCGTACTGTACAGATTCAGCTAGAGCCTTTTACTTTAGTGGGGGCTACTACTCGATCAGGTATGTTAACAGCTCCTATGCGTGCTCGTTTTGGAATTCAGTCACGCTTACAGTATTATGATGTGGAGCTATTATCTACGATTATCGAGCGTAGTGCTGCTATTTTAAAGGTGCCAATAGATTTAGAAGCAGCTATAGAGATAGCGGGGCGTAGTAGAGGAACACCTCGTATTGCAAATGCTTTACTTAGGAGGGTGCGTGATTTTGCTCAGATAAAGGGAAATGGAACTATTGATATTGAAATAGCAAAATTTGCTTTAAAGGCATTACATGTAGATGCTCATGGCTTAGATGATATGGATAATAAAATATTGAACACACTTATTGAAAAGTTTGGAGGAAGACCTGTAGGACTTACTACTATTGCTACGGCGGTAAGTGAAAGTCCTGAAACTATAGAAGAGGTGTATGAGCCTTTTTTAATTCAACAAGGTTTCTTAGTACGTACTCCAAGAGGAAGAGAAGTTACTGATTTGGCATATAAGCATCTTGGTAAATCAAATCTAAATCCTAATCAGAGTGAGTTATTTTAGGTATACGTAATTTGAGATTAGGAGTGCGTAAGAATTTTATGATCTTATTTTATTAATGCAACAGAGTTGTAATAAACTTGTTATCTTTGAATTTCATTTTTTAATTATTGAGTTTTGAAGTATTTTTCAGCCAAAAGGTCTGATTTTATAGGAGCCTGTGTAAGTACTCTTTGTGTGATTCATTGTTTAGTAACACCTTTTATTTTTGTGGTGCATTCATGTTCTTCAGCATCTAAATGTTGTGGAGCACCTGTGTGGTGGAAAAATATAGATTTTATTTTTTTGTTTATCTCTTTTGCATCTATTTACCAATCTACTAAAACTACTACAAAACCCATTATGAAGCCGTTGTTATGGGGGGCTTGGGGATCACTTTTATTACTTATCTTAAATGAGAAAATAGTATTAGTTCATTTACCAGAGGTGGTTACTTATGTGGTGGCAATCAGTTTAGCCTTTATGCATTTGTATAACCTTAGGTACTGTCAGTGTACTGATAAGGGGTGTTGTATTGATTAGACTTTTTCTTCACATAAAAATATAATTCCCATTGAAAAGTTATGATATCATATATAAAGTTTTTTCCTTTCTAGTTAAAAAGGAAAAAACTTTAAACTTATTCATACGACAAACAGTAATTTAATTGGTATTCATATGGTTTATAAACTATTTCACTACCTATCTTAAAGTAATACCAATTGAAAAATATCATGACGTATACAAGTCGTTTCTTTTCTTTATAGAAGAAATAATTCAACTTATTCATACGACAAATACTATTTCAATTGGTGTAAGTGATGAAATTTAAGCACTTTCTTAACCTCTTCATATTTTAATTATTATAACATATCGTTTTGTCTTTTTTTAAGTGTTTTTTGTCGATAATGTTGAGGGTTTGTTATTGTGTTTAAACGTTTTTTTTAATCGTTTAAAAGGATTTAATATGCGTTTCAACTGTTTTAACGAGAATAAAGTTGATTAAAAAACTACATTAGAGGTACTTAGTCGTGTTTTTGTAGTCTTTTGAAGACAAAGAGTATGCGCGATGATTTTGTGTAACAAAAAAACTTTATGACATATGAGTAAATGCAGTACTAGTTCTATGAAGGTGTTTAATGGTTGGGCAAGAAAACCATGGGATCAACGTAGAGTTCAACATTTATATAGAAGAGCAGGATTTGGGGCAAAGCCTTCCCAAGTTAAATTGGCATTAAGAAAAACACCTTCTGAGGTGGTAGACGCTATAATAAAAGAAGCTAAGGCAAGACCAGTTATGAGAGCTCCTTGGTGGGCAGATTGGACTAATAAAGAAATTCGTGATGGAGACGGAGCTTCAAAGAATGGTCTCGGAGATTCAGGAATGCGTGCATTATGGGGATCTTCCAGAGCTTTAATACGTAATACAATGTTGAATGATATGCGTAGAGGTACATTGCGAGACCGTATGGTAATGTTTTGGATGGATCATTTTGCTTCCAATGGTGCTTTACGTACACCTGCCTTTATGTATAAAAAATTGTCTTTATATCAGAAATATGCTATCGGTAATTTTAGAGATTTTGTTCGTGAGGTGGGATTGGATCCTTGGATGCACAGTTTCTTAAATGGTATTGATAATAAAAAGAGTCATCCTAATGAAAATTTTGCTCGTGAATTATTCGAGTTATTTACATTGGGTGTTGATAATAAATATACAGAACAAGATATTCGAGAAACGGCAAGAGCACTTACAGGTTATAATACTTGGGGTAGACAAACGCGAGGAGGATGGGTGTATGGTAGATGGGGTTCTGATCCTGTTTTCGTTGAAGCAGATTTTGATAATGGAGATAAAACTATTTTTGGACAAACAGGAAATTGGGGGTATGATGATGTGATTGATTTACTATTCACTAAAAGACGTTGGCATGTTGCACGTTTTATCTGCGAAAAATTATATATAAATTTTGTTTCTCCAGAAGTAAAGTGGCGTCCTTTGAAAGTAATGATTCGTACGATGCTCAGGAATGATTTTGAAATTTTACCTGTTTTAGAAGTTATGTTCAAGAGTAGACACTTTTTTGATGATGAAACTATAGGATCTATTATTAAAGCACCAATTGACTTGGCAATTCAGTTTCAAAGAGAATTGGAGTTACAGACAGGTGAAGATAATCGTGGGCAGGACTTAAACCTATTTACACTTCAAATATCGTCAATATTAAAACAAGATCCTATTAATCCACCAAATGTATTTGGGTGGCCAAAGGATAAAACGTGGTTGAATTCTGACTCCTTGATATTGCGTTGGGATAAATGTTGGTATGATTTATTACATCAGAGACGTATGCCTAATAGCTCAGATGGATTTGAACATTTTGGAAAATATGCTAGACGTATGTTTGGTGGAAGACAGAAGGATGCAGTAAAAGTAGCAAAAGGGTTAGTTGACTTTTTCTTGCCTAATGGATTGCATTATGATGATGAGTATGAGGAGGCTATACGTGTCTTTAAAAGTAATATTCCAGAAAACCATTATGAAGATGGTACATGGTCCTTATCTTCTGAAACAGCAGGAAGGCAAGTTTATGAATTGATAGTTCATATTTATAAATCACCAGAATTTCAACTACGCTAAAAATTAAGAATAATATGAAAAAAAATATACACTGTAATAAAGAAGACCATGATCAGTGGTCAAGAAAATCATTTTTACAAACATTAGGACTTGCAGGTGTTGGGGGGATGGCTCTAGGTAATTCATCTGTAGCTTTCGGGAGTAACTCTCAGTTATCAGAGGCTTTAAGTACTGTAAATAATGATAGAATTTTAGTTATTGTTCGCCTATTCGGAGGAAATGATGGACTAAATACAATTGTACCTGTAAATCAATATAATTTATATGCAGATGCTCGCCCTACTTTAAAAATTCCAGAAAATCAACTCTGGACATTAAAATCAGGATATGCAATGCCTAATTATATGGGGGCACTTCAAAAGTTATGGGGAGATGGTCATATGAAAGTTGTAAATAGTGTTGGATATCCAAATCTATCACATTCACATTTTAAAGGAAGTGATATTTGGGCTACTGCCGATATGGGAGCTACTCAAAGTACAGGGATTATGGGAAGTTATTTTGAAGCATTACATCCTGATTATTTAATTACTCCTCCTGATTCTCCTACAGCTATCGAAATTGGAGGACGTAAAAATTTAACCTTTTATGGAGAAAATTCTAAATATAGCTTCCATGCTTCGTCTCCAGCTAAATTAGAGCATATAGCTAATGCAGGAGTAACTTATGATATGAAAGATTTACCAACTTGTGTTTATGGAGATCGTTTATCATACGTAAGAGGATTGGCAAATTCAACCTATAAATATAGTGGTGTGGTAAGTAGTGCGTATAAAAAATCTTCAGATGATACTGTGGGTCGAGGTTATGCTACTAATGATATAGGGAAAAGCTTAGGGATTGCCTCTAGATTGATTAAAGGAGGATTAGGTACAAAAGTTTATATGATTACGGCTAATGGATATGACACGCATACACACCAATTATTAGGTCATAAAGAGTTAATGATGAATTTATCACAAAGTATAGCTCATTTTTATGATGATTTGAAGCGTCAAGGCTTACAGGATAAAGTGCTTACAATGTGTGTTTCAGAATTTGGAAGACGTTTAAAAGAAAATGGAGCACAAGGAACTGACCATGGTAGTGCAGGACCTGTGATGTTATTTGGTAGTGGACTTAATGGAAATGGAGTTGTTGGAAAGCATTCTAGTTTGAAGACAGAAGATCTATATGATAATAATAAGCATCTACAATGGCATACTGATTTCCGAAGTGTTTATGAATCAATACTTACTGGTTGGATGCAAATTGATGCGAATACAGTGAAAAATATAATGCTTGGTGGTGACTTCCCTAACGTTGATTTAGGATTCTCTTCTAACTCAAAAACAGGAACTTTCCAATCGTCAAGTTTTAGTGCAAAAACAAGTCAGTTAGCAGCAACACAAACGATAGCGAATACGGTAGATGCACGTGTAATCTATGGTGAGGATGAATCTTACGTTTCTTTTAATAATACAACCAGCCAAAATGTAAATGTCACTGCTTATACTTTTTCAGGACAACAAATAGGTGTTATTTTTGATAACTTTATGCTTTCAGGAGAACAACGTATCCCTCTTGATATGGATAAGCTTACGGATTTATATGCTGGTCGTTACTACATCTTACGTATTCATAGTGATTCTTTCTCTATAAGTAAGAAGTTTGTTAGTAGGCAATAATTTTAAATTGATATAATAACGACAAATTCAAAATAGAGGGTATAGGTATAATCTACACCCTCTATTTTGAATTTGTCATTTAGTGTTTATACCGAAATATGTTCAAAAAATCTTGAAAAAAACGCGAGGTATTCATAAATTATGAACATATTGTTGATGCTATTTTCGTATAATCACGAACAGTGACTAATTTCTAAAATATGATACCTAAAGTTCCTTTCCTTCGTTTTCTTTGTCGTTCTAATTCAATTCTAAAAAATCCTCTACCTTTTCATAAGGAAAACTTCGAGAAGCATGGCGATATATTCCAGATGCAGTTAGGATCTAATAAGTCGGTTGTCTTTACAAGAAGTCCACAACTGATTCAGCATATTTTACGTATTAATCAAAAGAATTATTATAAGTCACCTTTACAGACAGATGATTTAGGAAAGTATATTGGTATGGGATTGCTTACTGTTAATGATGAGTATTGAAAAAAGCAACGTAAATTGATTCAGCCTGCTTTTTATAAGAAGAACTTAGAGGTAATAAAAACACTTATGCAGCAAGCTGTTGCTGAAAATGTGACAAAGTTATCAGAAGGAGCTGTTGAGGTTTTTCCAATTATGAATCATTTAGCGTTTGAGGTAGTAGCGAAATCATTATTTACTTATGAAAATAATGATGTAACCCTAGAGCGTTTAGAGCAAATTACCCACGATATACAGGTGAATTTAATTAAGGAGATTCGTCAGCCATTTAAGCGTTGGTATTTTCATCTTAATGGGCAACTTAAGCATACAGAAGCTTTAGCACAGGAGGCCCGTGATCTTATTCTAGCTATAATTGAAGCTCGTCGTGAGCAAGCAAAAACTTATGATGATCTTTTGGATATGCTTTTGGCATCGACTTATGAAGATGGTTCAAAAATGACCAATGAGCAGTTGATTGACGAAATTTTGATTCTTTTTGTTGCAGGTCACAAAACCACTTCGAATGCTCTTACTTTATACACTACTTTTGTTGGCAAAACATCCCGAAATTCAAACTCAACTTTATGAGGAAGTAAAAGCTATTGAGGTTGATCAAATGGATATGCACACGGTGTTTACACAGTTATCTTTTACTAAAAAATGCATCGACGAGGCGATGCGTTTGTATCCGCCAGCTTATTTTTCAGATCGTATTGCTATAGCTGAGGATGCTTTACAAGGTTATACTTTTAAGAAAGATACTGTCATCTTGATGTCTTTTTATGAATTGCATCGTAATGTAGATTTATGGGAGCATTCCGAAAAATTTGACCCTTCATGTTTTGATCGTATATCTAAGTCACAGTTAGCTAATCAATTTTTTCCTTTTGGTGCAGGAC
>CAYYNF010000092.1:0-8444 GCA_964472695.1 uncultured Flavobacteriaceae bacterium | reverse complement strand
GTACATATGCTACTTGCTTATTATTAACATCATATACATAAACACTAAAGTTTTTCAAACGATCAGTACAACAATCAGTTCTATTAAATAGTTTGACATTATCAATCTCATAATTCCCCTCTAAATCAATTTTCCACCAAGGTTTATTCTCATATTTAGTATGAGTCACTGAAGAGTTATTGAATATACCATTAGTATTTCCATCCACGGCTCTATTTGCCTCACCACCAAAAGCTGTTGAAGACTGTGTAGCTACTTTACCTAATGCTATATTACTTGTTGTAGGGGTATTACTAGTATCAGGAATAAGTTCATATTTAGCGTTAACATTTATGTTTTTAGTAACCTTATTAAAGCTAATATCCCAACCTGTAAAGGTATAGTTATTAGGGGCTTTGATTATTGGTGCTGTAGCATTTTTGCTCTCTATAACTTGTTGTACTAAAGTACCTCCACCAGTACGTGTACCATTACCAATAGCAAAACGTACAGTATAGGTAACAGGAGTAGGAGCTACTGTATTTGCTTTTCTAAAAGTATGCTGACGGATAAAACTGTATAAATCTTCAACATTTTCTTTCGCTCCATGCCCATGTCCTTTCTCTTGAACAATAACACGCATATTACCTCCAAGAGCATCGTAACGTTCTTTCATACGTTTATCATTTTCTTCATAAGGCACAGCATGATCAATCGAACCACATATACTTAAAATAGGAACACCTGCTTTTGCTAGTGGTTCTAACTGATGAATAGGGCTTCCAGCTGTTTTTAGGTACTCTACGGCTCCTGCATAGTCAGAAAACTCACTATATTCTTTTAAGTATAGATCAAAAGACCCTTTAGATCCAGGTCCTGAATATGTTTTGTTAGGAGCATATTCAATATCTCCGGCATAAGCAGATCCTGCTGGCCAGCTTAACCCATCAACTACTGCATTATCCATATAAATACTTTCAATTTGCTCAGGATATGTAGAGGCATATTGAAATACCATAAAATTACCACGACTCATTGCCGAAGCAGAGAAGGTCTTAGAAAAACCATGTTCTGTCGTCAAATAATCATACACTTTTTTTATTTTATCATTCCCATTAGGATGTCCCACAACAGAACCGTATACAACTACTACGTGGTATCCTTCATCTACTAATTTAAGATCAGTTTTCAGAGACTGTCCCGTATTTGATTTATAAAAAATATTACGCCATAACCAAGGTTTTCCTGCTTTAGGCTCTTTAGGAGGAATAATAGTTACAGAAGTACCATCTACATTAAAATCATATTGCTTATATTCTGCAAATCCTTCAATATTACTACGTGAACCAGGGAATAACATTTCTCCTTGATCTGTGTTTTCTGCGATGATAGTTTCATTTATAGTATTAAATAACTGTTTAGCCATTAACTTATTACCGTAGCCATTAGGGTTAAATTTATCATTACGCATCGTATTATTAAAATCACTATCTAATACATCATAATTATTTACAAAAGTGATTTCTGTACCATATTCATTATTGTATTGAGTAACTAATTGCTGAATTGCTTCATTGAAAATAATAACATTAGTACGTTGTGCTTCAATACGGCGGTTAGGAGGGATGGTTGATAAAAATACTTTTGGTCTACCAATACCTCTCAATTTAAAAAGGTTATCTAGTAAAGCTCTTAAACGATCTGGTGTTCCATCAATCAAGTTATTTCCAATATCGTTCATACCAATATTAATACAAACGGTCTGTGGTTTATGAGTAACTAGTCTTCCTTGATTCCAATATGTAGTTAATTTATCAGTCATGTTCTGAATGTAAGTACCCGAAACACCTGAATGAAAACGATAAGCGTTATCTGAAGGTAAACCCTCACTATTGTTATTAACATTTCCTGTATAACTAAATGTATAAGCGTTGTCCTTTAGTAATGTATACAACTCACTACGTAGTGTACTTGTTACATCTCCATCAGTATTACCACGAGTTATCTGATCTCCTATAAACCAAATATTTCCTAAATTCTTTTCCATTAAAACAGTTTTCTCTGCATCAGGAATATTCGTTTGTTGGTAAATTACTTGTCTATTACTATTTAACACTTTTACAGTGATACCTTCTAAGGTTTTCGAAGATCTGTAAAGAATGATTTTTTTTATTGTAGCGTTTTGTCCTAAGTCAACTTCCCACCACGGATTAGTTTCCCTTAAAGTATGTGTTCCTGTTTCTGAAAAACGATCACCATTTACTGCGATAGGAGATAAGTATTTTGATATTTCTGAAAAATTACTCGATTGACTCGTCTTTTTAGATTCTGCAATATTATTACCACTAGCACCATAAACTTCAACTTCAGCAAGTCGAATCACTTTATTAGTACCAGGATATTCAATACGTACATAACGTCCTGTCACATTTTCGAAATTATAAGCAGGGGATACTGCATTAGGTAATATTACATTAGCTTTTATACCTGAATGGAATACAAAGAGTAGAAGTAAGGTAGATAAACATTTTAAGGTAGTTTTTTTCCTCATAATAACGGATTTATTAATTTCATTAATATGAATTATGTCGATAAAAAGACACTTTTCATATTAATGAAATTAGCTAAAATCTATTCTAGAGATATATAAAAAATCTTTCTTTCAGTGTAATGAATGCTTTTTTCAGTAAATGGTAAATTTATAAAGTTTAGTTATGTATTTTGTCGTAAAAAAAGACAGAGTAGAGTCTAGTTCATATGATTTTTTACCACATAAAGTGTTTACAATATAGTTTATCATTTAAAAGTTAGATAAACTATGTCTAAAAGGACTTTTTAATCGTTTTAAGACACTTTTAAAATAATTAACGTTGCATTCATCGATGTTATAAAAACTCATTAAATAAAACCATTTTAAGGAGTATTTTTAAATAGAATATACTCTATTTTACATAATATTAATTATAAGACAAATTGTAATATGAAGAAAGCCACATTATTTTTGTGGCTTTCTTGAGTTTTGTTAGTCGTTCTTAACTACTTTATAAATTAACTGTTCTTGACGTTCTCTTATAATTTTTAGAAAATAAATTCCAGCTGGTAGTTCACTTGTATCTATTTCATTTACACTTTTAAATTCTGAGGATTTGATTTCTCTAATCTGCTTTCCTGTAATATCGTAAAAAGAAACAAATATGACATGATCCTCAGTAGTTAAATGATTAATGTGTAGATAGTTTTTGAATGGATTTGGACTTACTGTTATTGAATCATTCTCTAATCCTTTAATTTCAGAAGCACTTAATGTAGAATCTATCACATTAATGGTATAGTCTTCAGTTTCTCCATAGCCTGTACTATTATCTTCCTGACATGGTCCTGGATACGTATTCCACTCAATACGTGCTCTCATTAATGTTTCTCCTAATACGGCATTATTAGGCACTGTAATTTCTGTGCTTAGCACACCTGCACTTTGATTAGTTACACTACCTAATGAATATACTTCACTATTATCAAAAGTTCCATCCTGATTCCAGTCAATAAATACATTACAATAATCTGTGTCTGGACTAGCTGTATTTATGGTAATACTGAAATTGTAAATTTCTCCTTTTGCTAATTCCGTGCTAATATGTCTAAAATCATCATAACCATCATTTCCTAATAAACTAGCATCTCCCGAGTCATTATCAATATTTCCTATACTTACATTACTGATATACTCTGATATAGTCCCAGGATACCCCGCTCTACAATAAGGTGTGGTTGTAAAGCTAAATATTTCACTATACTCACTATATTCGACACAATTATTAGACATAAATGCTTCAACCCTCCAGTAATACGTAGTGTTTTCATTTAAGTACCCTTCAAATAGTATGTCTGTGCCTTCAACAAAAGTTTGTAAATTAATAACATCAAAAGTACTAGATGTGGAAACTTCTACAGAATAACCTACAGCATTAAGCACTGTTTCCCATGAAAATAAGATATCAGTTACTGAGTTACCTGTAGTTCCATTCACAGGAGTTATTAAGTTAATAGTACCTAAACTACTTGAAGCTATTTGTAAAGGAGTTTCAAAATTCTTAATAATTGAACCACTTTGTGCTTGTAATTGTATGGTATAGACTCCTACTTCTAAATTGGACAAATCATTAATGCTTAAGTTAAAAGTAGTATCGCTAGATAAATCATTTGTACTTAGTACAGCTCCTGTACCTGCATCATCGATGATACTTAGGTTTACATTTTCATCAAAACCATTTGCTGTGTATGTAAAACTTACCTGATACGTATCATCATTACATTTCTCTTCTTCACAGGTGTTTTGAGTGATATTGAAATAAGCCTCACTTGTTGTATTATTTATGGTAATATCACTGTTATTTATATCAAAGAAGATATTATCAATAGGCTGTAACATAATACGGGCATTTGTAGCAGTTCCTAAATCAGGAACAGTGAAGGTATAACTCCCATCATTTGCTATAGGGCAAATGTTGATCTGTGTATCAAAGTTTTGACCTCCATCTGTAGATAAATAAATATCCAGAAGTTGAGCATTTATATCATCCGAAGTACTCCCTCCTACTTCCCACGTGATGGTCACAATATCTCCAGTATTCCAAGTGGTTGCTGTATTTTGTGAGGTAATGTAAAAAGGATCCGCATCTACAACTTTTAGTCTAGCAAAAGCAGTATCATTAAAACCTCCTCTAACATCATTATCGCGTACTGTAATTCCAAAATTTAATTCACGAGCTACTGATGGTAAAACTTCCCAGGTATTGCTAGTTTGTCCATTGAGTATCGTTTCTAAACTAGGGAAATATCGATAGGTATTGTTACTCGGTTCGTAAGAACGAAATAATGGCCCTATAACATTAGTACTTTGTGGTGCGGGCGTTGGTGAAAGTTCTGTATCGGTTTGCTCCCAGGAATAAGTTAACGCATCTTCATCTTCAGTATCTGTAGCAAACACATCTAATAAGAAAGGGGTTGATTTTGGTATGTTATAAAGATCAGTATATCCCTGAATTTGTGGAGGATTATTGGTGGTTATCGTATTTTCTCCACAATTATCCCCTCCTCCATTTAAAACAAAAGAAACAATTTGATCTATACTAGTAATACTAAAATAAGGATCAGAATAATTTTGTACATTCTCTCCTGAATTACAGGTACCCGCATATGCCATAATACTAGAACCACTTCCAGGTTCAATAGATGTTGCAGGTGCATGACCAATCCCCGTACAATTATTAAAAGTATGTGTAGCTCCAAACTGATGCCCTAGTTCATGAGCAAAAAAGTCAATATCAAAACCATCTCCTATTGGAAAATCTCCTCCTGTAGCAGCTAAGGCTTTCCCTTGTGAATGACAAGGAACTTCTCTTGCTGCTAAGCTATAAACACTTACATAAAATAAATGTCCTATATCATAATTATTAGTACCGATAGCATTGTCGATCACTTCTTGATTTTCATCAAGTAAATTATTAACGTTGTTTTTACTTGTATAAGGGTCACTCTCTTCAGTTACAAATAATAAACTATCATTGTTAGCGTTAAGCTGGAAAGAAATAGCTACTTCATTTTCATAAATGCTATTCATTCGGGTTACAGAAGTATTTATAGCTGACAACACAGCTGCCTTTTTTTGAAGCTCTGTACTTGTAGCTATGTTCAATCCTTGATTCTCCATATGGAATAAGGCATATTCGTAGGTACAAGCAATAGCAATGTTATAAGTTTTTAAAAATTGATTGTTATTTATTTTAGCTTGCAAAGCATCATGATCTACAACATTATTACTTTCTTCCTTTTCAGAGAAGATAGTATGACGACTTTTGTGGTTATCGAATTGACAGTATAATTTTTGGGGGTTATTATTAGTTTTATTTTTTGAAGAGTATACCCGGTAACTATCCGATTGTGGTTTGATAATAAATAGCTCACCTCCCTCCTTTCGTATGGTTGCATTCAAACCATCATTTCCTATACTTAAGTAGACTTTTTCATTATTACTAGTCTTTCCTCGATAAGATCGTATACTTGGATATTTGTTTTGGAGTTCTTGAGGTAAACTTGTATAAGAACTTAAATCGAAACTAGCAAACTCACCATTTCCTATGGGAAGTATTACTGATTTATACTTTTCAGAAGAATCCTTAGGAGCTTTCAAGTACGTTACTAAAGCAGACTCATCCAAGGTATAATAATATTCACTGGAAGATTTTAAATTTGTGGATTTACCTGACAATTCACTCCAGTAATTCACAGTACTTTGTGCTTGTATATTCAAGAAAGGTGTGGCTAAGAGCAGTAAAAGTTTCTTCATATTAATTTATAAGATCTGTTGTAATTTTTAAGATAGATATAAAAAATAACGTAACCCTTCTTTTTTTAGATTAATCTAAAAAAAAATCGAATAATTGGAAATTATTCGATTTTTTAATTCTCTATATTATAATACCTTATTCTTTAAAGTCTTTTAATACTTCTGAGATATTCATCGCTTGTTTAGTTACAGCAATACGTCCTGATCTTACAAACTGTAATAATCCATAAGGTTTCAAAGATGAGTACAAAGCTTCAGTTTCGATACGACGTCCTGTTTTCTGAATCACAAAAAAATCTCGATTAACGGTAACAATATTAGCACCGCTCCTTTTGATTATATTTTGAATTTGAGGTTCATCGAACAACAAGTTAGAAGCCACTTTATAAAGAGCTGTTTCTTGGTGAATTGTTTCTTTATCGGTATGATAAAATGCTCGAATAACCTCAATTTGTTTTTCGATTTGTCCTACAATTTTCTTTACTCTTTCCTCACTTAACTTTACTAAAATCGTAAATCGATATACGTCCTCTATTTCAGATTCAGAAGCAGTCATACTTAGAATATTAACATGACGCTTTAAGAAAATCGTAGAAATACGGTTTACTAAACCTACATTGTTTTCAGTATATACGGATATAGTGTAATGTTGTCTATTTGTTGCTTCCATAAATTAGCTTAATCTTATATCTGATACCGAAGCCCCTGTTGGTATCATAGGGAATACATTATTTTCTTTTTCTACACATACTTCTAAGAAATACGGTCCATCAGTTTCGAGCATTGTTTTTACGGCATCAGCAAGATTTTCTCTAGCTGTCACACGATTAGCAGGAATACTATAAGCTTCAGCTATTTTAATAAAATCAGGATTAGTCATTTCCGTAGAAGCATACCTATTCTCAAAAAATAGTTCTTGCCACTGACGTACCATTCCTAGGAATTCATTATTTAAAACAACAATTTTAACTCCTATTTTATTTTGGAAAATAGTCCCAAGCTCTTGAATTGTCATTTGGTACCCTCCATCACCTATTACAGCAATTACCTGACGCTCCTCTGCTCCCATTTTCGCTCCAATGGCTGCTGGTAAAGCAAACCCCATAGTTCCTAAACCACCAGAGGTAATATTACTTTTCGATTTTGAAAATTCAGCATAACGGATAGCCATCATTTGGTGTTGTCCCACATCAGTAACGATCACGGCATCACCTTTAGTATTTTCATTAATATTACGGATTACCTCTCCCATACTCATTCCTTCTTTAGTTGGGAAAAGCTCATTTTGAATCACCTTCTCTTGCTCTATTTTATCATAAGCTTTGAATTCAGCAAACCAATCTTCGTAAGATTTTTCCTCTATTAAAGGTAAGATCGACTTTAATGTAGTTTTTACGTTACCCATAACTGCTACATCAGACATTACATTTTTATTAATTTCAGCAGGATCTATTTCAAAATGAATAACTTTAGCTTGCTTTGCGTAAGTAGCTAAATTTCCTGTTACACGATCATCAAAACGCATTCCAATAGCAATCAGTAAGTCACATTCATTAGTCAGTTTATTAGGACCATAATTCCCGTGCATTCCTACCATACCTACATTGGAAGGGTGTGCTGTTGGTAATGCCGAAACCCCAAGAATTGTCCATGCTGCAGGTATACCTGATTTCTCAACAAAATCTTTAAATTCTTGTTCAGCTTCACCTAAAATTACTCCCTGTCCCCATACAATCATTGGTTTTTTTGCGGCATTAATCAATTTAGCTGCATTCTCTAATGACTCAGGTGTAGTTTTAGGAATCGCTTTATAGCTACGTACTCCAGTACATTTCTCATAACTAAAATCAAACTCAGCAAATTGAGCATCTTTAGTAATATCTACTAATACTGGTCCTGGTCTTCCCGATCTAGCAATGTAAAAAGCTTTTGCTAAAACAGAAGGAATATCTTCAGCTTTAGTAACTTGTATGTTCCATTTCGTTACAGGTGTAGAAATACCAACAATATCAGTTTCCTGAAAAGCATCTGAACCCAAAAGATGTGAAGCGACTTGTCCTGTAATACATACCATTGGCGTAGAGTCAATTTGTGCATCAGCAATACCTGTTACCAAATT
>CAYYNF010000091.1:0-8480 GCA_964472695.1 uncultured Flavobacteriaceae bacterium | reverse complement strand
TTCTAGAATTTTATTACCTGTTTCTAAAGTTTTCTCGAGAGTAGCTTTTCTATTTTCATAATCAGCTTTTGTTTCTGGGGTTAGGGAATTTTTTTGGTGTTCTAATATTGAGTCTAGCGTATCAATCGTATCTTTAAGCTTATCTAAATCTGATTGGTTAAATTGTTCTCCTTTTTGTATTTTATCTACTATTTCATTGAGCTTTTTCTTCGTTATAGAGCTTATTCTAGAGTTTCTAGAAGAATTCGCAGCGTTTATAAATCGTTGTTTTGATTGCTCATATCTTTCTTTTAGTTTTGATGGTAGTTCTTTTCTACTAAGACTTTCAATTAGTCTATCTAATTTCCTTGATTGATCATTATCTAAATCTTTTATTAAATTATGTTGAAGTACAAGGGTATCTACTTGGTTTAGCATAACAGTAGTATCTTGCTTAGTTAATGTAGTTCGAGCTTTTGACTCCAGAGTGTCAAGCCTATCTTTTAAATCTTCTGGTAGTGATTTAATATTAATAATATATACGAGTGTATTCTTTAATTCTTTAGCTTCAATTTGGGTCAACAATCCGTTACTATCAAATTTATCATTTAACCTATCTATGACTATCGATAGTTTTCTTACTTCAGCATCTAAAAAATTCAAAATAGATTTTTTTGCATTTTCCAGTTTAGCTATATTTCCTGCTGACAAACTATTACGATTCGTATTAAGTATAGTTTTGACCTGATTCATCCTAGTATTTAACCCTTCAATTACATAAGAATATTCTTCTTCTCCATCAGCACATGCCAAGAAACTATTTATTTGTTTTAATAACTCTTCAGCTTCTTTGTTTTCTTTTTTATAAACAGACTCCTTTATAAAATTTAGAAGCGGTTTTTTACCCTTTTTTTCTTCTTCGTTTTCCATAATTAACCTAAAGTTATCATATTAAAATCTTGATATTTTCTTACGAATACACTTTCAACTTGTATTATTTGCTTGTAAAGTGAATAGCAAATAAATTAAAAAGGGGTATAATTAAGAAGTGAATTACTAAGTATTCAGTAGAATACTGTTTATAATCGGTTAAATATAATAATCAAGAAAAATAGTTCAGTCAAACTACTGTAGTAATTGAACTATTATCTAGGTTCTCGCAAAAACTGAGCGACACGAGAGTTCATATGGAAGGATTTGTACGGGCATGGCAGAAATAATTCAACTGGTATTATTGGTCAGAAATGCTAAATAGGAACCAGATTTCTTATCTAGTTAATATAGAGGTAAGTAATTGTTTCATCCTTAGTGAAGTGTATTAAATACAGCTGGAGGATTTATTATACGTATATTTTGTGCTTACCAGTTAATATCACTGGCATTGTTTTTTTCCTTTTTTACTTTTTCTTTTTTAGAAGTCTTTTCCTTTTTTATTTTTTCTTTTGGATTTTTATGTTCAGGCTTCTCTTCTTTATCTAATTCCTTTCTACGTTTTTTTTCAGCGGCATTACGTTGTTTTTCAAGAGCTTTTTCTTCTTTAAGCTGTGCTTTCTCGAGAGCTTCAATTTCCTTTTGTAATGCAGCTTCCTCTCGTTTTTGTTGTTCTATGGCTTTGCGTTCTTCTTTAGAAATTTTTTCTTCAACATTACTTTGTTCTTTAGGTTCGCCATCAGAATTTTTTTCAAATATAGAAGTTGGTTCAGATGCTTCTTTTTGAGCTCTTTTTTGCTTTTTCTCTTTCCTTTTATATTCTTTTTTTCCTGATATTTCGTCTTCAAGGTTTAGTAAATCATTGTCTAATTCCTCAAGAATCTTCTGTTCTTTTCTGAGGTGTTTAATCTCCTTTTTAGACATGTTAGCGAGTTCCTCATCACTAAAGGCTTCTCCGGTAAGCGGATCTATAAGAGGGGTTTTAAGACGTTTGTTCTTTTTTTCTAGTTGTTCTGCTTTTAAAGTATTTATAGCTTCTATTTCTTCAGGGGTACGCTCTCTAGGTTTTATGCTATTACGTTTCTCTCTTAAAAAATCTTCATTAGCAAAATCTGTACGGTTTCCAGTACCTAAGGTTATAATTTCTTCTTCGGAGCTATCTACAACTTCTCCTTTCTTCTTTTTCGATTTTAGCTTACTTCCAATACGTTGAAGCCAGTTCTTTTTTTCAGGAATATCATTTTCTTCTAATAAATCGTCATTTTTCTCTTCATCTTTATATTCTGCTAAATCTACGCCTCTATATTTTCCTGATAGGGTATCTTCATCAAGAAAACCACTTTTGATATCTTTTTTGATCTGTTTAGCGACTTGTTCGATGTCGTACATTTTTTCAGAAGGGATTTTTTCATCGTCTTTTGCAGTATGGTAGTTCCAACGATGTGAGAAACCGAATCCAAAACTTATTATAGAAGGGGTTTTGCTTAGGTTTTTTACACCACTTATGTCTATTTGTGTATTATCATTCATAGACCAGGTAGCTCCTAAGCGAAAGATATTATCCTGATATATTTTACTAGAAGCTGCTTCATATTCTCCTAGTACAGCCCAGTTTTTTTTAAAATTATAGGTCAGTGTACTTATATAGCGTTTGTCAGGAAATTCAGTATTTAAGTAATCTAGAATAAAATTGTTTACAAAAGCTAGTTTTTTCGTGAAGTTATGTTGTGTAGCTAATACTATTCGAGGACTAACCATAGGTTGTTTTAAACTAGGGCGGTTGTCACTATTGTTATGGAAAGCGAAGTCACTAGTACCAGATGTAAAGCTTGCACCAGCATATATTGAAATGGCAGGTAATATGTTACGCCATTTGAATTTTTGATTAGCATTCCAGCTACGGATATTTAATTCATCTCGGTAACTGCGTTTTGATGGGTCATAAAACAAGAATTTAAGACCAACAATATTACGGGTCATTCCCGAATAAATAAATTTTGTGGGAGTACCATTGATCAATTCTCTAACGGATTTTCGTAGGTATTTTCCTTGAAAGCTAATTTCAAGTTGTTCTAGTAATATACCATATCGAAAAAGGTAGCTTACTCCTGTACCAAAACTATTATTATTGAATATACGGTGTTGTTCATCAGAAAAATCTAAGCCACTTTCTGCTTGAAATACTTTTTTACCAACTGAAAATGCTCCTTGAGAAGTACCAGGTCTGTAGGTGTTGATACTCTCGGTATACTGAGCAAATGAACTGTAAAAGCTTATTATACTTGTTAAAAATAGTACCAAATGGCTTTTCTGCATGTGATTTAGACTTTGTGTCAAATATAGACGAATTTATCTTTTTTTCTAAATTGCAACTAAATAAACTAATCAGTTGTTTATTTTTGGAACAAAAAACGATATGCTAAAGTTCCTATTCACAATTTTTTTAATTTATTTAGGGATCAAATTTTTTTCGAGATATATACTCCCTTTATTATTAAGATACCTTTCTAAGACGCTTGTTAACAAAATGCAAAATCAACAAGAAGGATTCTCATCATCCCCACAGTCTCATAAAGAAGGGAAGGTAAGTATCGATCCTTCTACTATTAAAGCTCCTAAAAGAAAACATACTACAGGTGAATATATAGATTTCGAAGAAATTGACTAAAGTCTAAAATTACTTATTTTGATACAGATATTAAAAAGATATCAGTTTACTTTGCTGATTATTAGTTTGTTTTCGTTGATTTCTTTAATTTATTTCAGTCCCGTACTTTCAGGGAACAAGTTATATCAAAGTGATATTGTTCAGTACATAGGTATGGCGAAAGAGCAAATCGAATACCGAAAAACTACTGGAAAAGAAGCTTATTGGAATAATAGAGCCTTTGCTGGAATGCCTACTTATCAAAATGGTGCTTTATACCCCTGGCATCTTGTTAAGAAAATTGACAAAATTATTAGGTTTTTACCACGTCCTGCTGACTATTTATTTATCTATTTAATTAGCTTTTTTGTGTTATTACGTACGTTTAAGGTTGAGCGTATGATTGCTTTTTTTGGAGCCCTCGTTTTCGGGTTTTCTACTTACATGATTATCATTCTTGGAGTAGGGCATAATGCCAAGGCACACGCTATAGGTTATATGCCTTTAGTGGTATCAGGGGTATTACTCACATTTAACAAAGAAAGGATTAAGGGGGCATTACTTTTTTGTATAGCAATGGCCCTAGAGTTGGTAGCTAATCATTTTCAGATGACTTACTACTTACTATTACTACTAATTATTTTAGGTGGAGTATACCTTTATGAAGCTGTAAAATCGGGCAAAATTAAAGATTTCCTTATAGATCTAAGTGTTCTTGTAATAGGGTTATTATTGGCTTTGGGAATGAATGCGACTTCACTTATGGCCACCAAAGAATATGCTGATTTTTCGACTAGAGGTGGTGAGCGTATAGCCTTAGGGACTAACGGAGAGGTTGAGGAAACTAAAGGCTTAGCTAAAGATTATATTCTTAGTTATAGTTATGGGAAATTAGAAACTTTCAATCTATTAGTACCTCGTTTTATGGGAGGATCTAGTAGTGAAAATGCTGGAGAAAAGGCAAGTATTGTTAAAGAATTAATGAAACTAGGATATCCTTATAATGAAGCTAAGAAATTTGCTCAAAAATCCCCTACCTATTGGGGAGATCAGCCGTATGTAGGGGCTCCAGCTTACTTAGGGGCAGGAGTTATATTTTTAGCGGTTTTAGCTTTGTTTCTTGTAAAGCAAAAAGATGTATACTGGTTAACAGGAGCTAGTATTTTAGCTTTATTACTTTCTTGGGGAAGTAATTTCGAAAGTTTGTCATTGTTTTTCATTAATTATGTCCCCTTATACAATAAATTTCGAGCGGTTACTTCTATACAGGTGATTGTAGAGTTGTGTGTCCCCCTATTAGCAATGATTGGTTTACACTATTTTTTTCAATCACCAAATAAAGAATTAGAATCACAGAAAAAGAAACTTATGCAAGCCACAGGAGTAGTCGGTGGTTTATTGGTAGTATTTATTTTAGGGAAAAATACCTTGTTCTCATTCTCGAATGTTTATGATCAAAGTCTTATTCAAAGTGCAGGCTTTCCTTTTGTAAAAGCTTTACGAGAAGATCGTGCACGCCTACTAACAGAAGATAGTATACGTAGTTTACTGATTATTTTGACTATTGCAACAGTCCTTTTTGCTTGGCTAAAGAAAAAACTAAAAAAGCAATGGACAGTTATTATTATTGGTTTTGTGCTGGTTTTAGACTTAGTACAAGTAGCTAGGCGTTATGTAAACGATGCTGATTTCGTATCGGTAGATCAGATGGATTATCCATACCAGCCTAATAGTGCCGACTTAGAAATCCTAAAAGACACTACGGATTATAGGGTATACGATCTTACGGTTAGTCCTTTTAATTCATCACGTACAGCTTATTTTCATCAGACTATAGGTGGCTACCATGGAGCTAAACCTAATGCTATGCAAAATCTTAATGATTACTATATTTCATCGGGTTATCAGCCTGTGTTGAATATGTTAAATGTTAAGTATTTTATTTACGAAGATGAGAATTCAGGAATAGGCTATCAAGAAAATAAAGATGCTTTAGGGAGTGCTTGGTTTATAGAAGAGTTAGTATCCGTATCATCAGATAAAGAAGCTTTGTTGAAATTGAAAAAGCTACAACTTCAAAAACAGGCGGTAATTACTACTAAGGCCTTACCTCAGGTTAGAAAATTTTCTAAGGATACAAGTGCGGTAATAAATTTGCTGAAAAAGGAACCTCATTATTTAAGTTATCAAACCAAAAATACCGATGAATCTTTTGTTGTATTGTCAGAAATGTATTACAAAAATGGATGGGAGGCTTTTATAGATGGAAAGCAAGTTTCGATAGAAAAAGTAAATTATACGCTTAGAGGTTTGTTTGTGCCTAAAGGAAATCATCATATCGAATTTAAATTTGATCCACCAGTAGTACGTGTTGGTGGCTATATTTCTTTAATGGCTTTTGTGGTATTTATTATAGTATTATTAGTAGGGTGGTGGAGTTTGTTTAAAAAGCAAAAAACTTGAAAAAAGTACTTATTATAACTTATTATTGGCCTCCAGCAGGTGGTCCAGGTGTGCAGCGTTGGTTAAAGTTTTGTACTTATCTTAAGGAATATGGTATACAACCTATAGTGTATATTCCTGAAAACCCTAACTATCCTATTACTGATATGGATATTATGGATGAGGTGCCTAAGGATCTGATTTTTCTGAAAAAGAAGATTATAGAGCCTTATGCTTTAGCATCTAAATTTGGGAAAAAAGATACCGCTACGATTAGTAAAGGAGTTATCCTTGAAGAGAAAATGATGAACTGGAAGCAAAAGATGCTTTTATGGGTTCGTGGAAATTTATTTATTCCTGATGCCCGAAAATTATGGGTATTACCTTCAGTTAATTTTCTTAAAAAGGAAATTCAATTAAGAGGTATTGATACTGTTATTACAACAGGTCCTCCTCATAGTTTGCATCTTATTGGAAAGCGGTTGAAGGAAATGTTACCTATTACATGGATCACAGATTTTAGAGATCCTTGGACTACTATTGGCTATCATAGCAAGATGAGGTTAACCTCTTATGCTGCTAAAAGGCATTTAGATTTGGAACAACAAGTGCTTCAAGCATCAGATCATATTATAGTGACCAGTCAAGGAACTAAACAGGAATTTACTCAAAAAACACAAAAGCCTATTACTGTAATTACCAACGGTTATGAACCACAGAAAAAATTACAGGAAACTCCTTTAGATCGGTCTTTCTCGATTGCACATATTGGATCGTTATTATCAGAACGTAACCCTATAATATTATGGCAAGTTATTAGTGAATTGTTAAATGAATACGCTGATTTTAGAGCGTGTTTTCAGCTCACTTTAGCCGGGGTGGTTAGTGAACAGGTATTAAAAAGTATAGTACATTACCAGCTTACTCCTTATGTTAGGAATCTAGGGTATATTTCTCATAGCAAAGCTTTGCAATTACAACGTGCTTCGCAGGTATTATTACTTATAGAAATAGATAGTAAAGATACGCAGCAAATTATTCCTGGGAAGTTATTTGAGTATTTGCAGTCTTCACGTCCTATCTTGGCTATAGGACCTAATAACTCAGAAATTCAGTCGATTATTACTGAAACACAAACAGGAAGTTTTTTCTTGTATTCACAGAAAAAAGTATTAAAACAACAGTTGCTTACTTACTTCAAACAGTATCAACAGAAAAGTTTAAAGGTGTATCCTAATAATATAGATCAATATACCCGAAAAAGACTTACTGAAAAACTAGCTGCTTTAATTCATAGTAAATAATGGGGGTAGTTGCTAAACAAAGTATATTAAACACTTTAATTACCTATTTGGGTTTTGGCTTAGGAGCGGTCAATACGTTATTTTTGTTTACGAACATATTATCGAAGTCGGACTATGGTGCTTTTTCGTACATCATAGCTTTATCCAATCTTTTATGGCCTTTTGTTTCTTTGGGGATACACAATACTTTGGTCAAATATTATCATAGTAATAGTACTTTTACAGGGAAGTCTCGTTTATTTTTTAGTTTGATTCTTATACCATCAATTACTTTTACACTATTACTGCTATTTTACAGTCTTCTAGAAAACTCAATCATACATTTTTTTGACAGGAATATTCAGGTAAAACCTTATTTGAAGTATAGTATTTATATGGCCTGTTGTACAACTTATTTCGAGATTCTTTTTGCATGGAATAAATTACAATTAAGAACTACATATGGAACTTTCCTCAAAGAGTTTTTCAACCGTTTTTGTATAGCACTACTTTTGTTGTTGTATTATTGGGACTACTTTGATTTTAGTACTTTTTTTGAGGGAGTAGTTTGTGTTTATATGCTACGTACATTACTTATGGGAGTAGGGGTATTATATAGGAATCCACCAAGTTTATCCTTTGGAATACCTAGTAACTACAGACAAATCATATATTACTCGGTGCTTGTGGTGTTGGCATCTTTTGTTTCGGTATATCTAATTGACCTAGATAAGATCATGATAGAACGCTATTTGTCAGTTGAAAATGTAGCGGTTTATAATATATGTGTTTTTACAGCAGTAGTTGTGGAGGTACCCAGGCGTGCTATGCTACAGGTAACCAATCCTATGACAGCAAAATTTTTGGAAACTAAAAGTCTGGTAAAGTTGGCACATTTAAATCAAAAAAGTGGAAATACTTTACTGGTAATTTCGGTTAGTGTAGCACTTTTGGTTATTTGTAATTTAGAAGAATTGTTTCAGTTAATACCAAAGGTGTATACTATTCCTATGAGTGTTGTGGTTCTAATTTCATTAGTTAAGGTTTTCGATGCTAGTTTAGGAGTAACTAATGCTATATTAATTAACTCTGAGCATTATAAAGTTTTTTTACTTTTTGGGGTGTTAAGTCTTGCTGTGGCATATATGGCAAATATTTGGTTAATTCCTTTATATGGAATTATAGGTGCTGCTATAGCT
>CAYYNF010000090.1:4099-8638 GCA_964472695.1 uncultured Flavobacteriaceae bacterium | reverse complement strand
CTTATAAACATTTATTAACACCTAAATTTTTAAATATTTCAAACAAAAATCGTGTTATAAACAATTGTTCATAACACGATTTTAAAAACTAATAATCAATATATTACACCTGTAACAACATGTTTATAAAGTATTAGTTAAATAAATAATTTTGAAAATCTAATATTTTAATGAAAAGTTTTACTGTTATTAACAAGCAATAATAGTATATAAACAGTTTTTTAATTTCAAAAAAAAAGATATTATGTATTTAATGTTAGTTGATAACTATTAAACAATTTTGAGAGTGGTTGTTAATTGTTCAATTATCTTTGTAGCTTTTTTCATTTCGTTTTGATGTACAAATAAGATAATCCCTCCTAGAGCGTTTGAATAAAATGGTAACGTACTTACTAAAGTTTCGTTTAAAAAGAAAAAAGGAACGTGTTCTACTTCTAGTAAGTGTTTTAAAACTACTATTTCGTGTTGATATGTAAATCGTGCTATTTGTACAAAATCTTTCATTCTTTACTTAAGTTACAAAAAATATTAATACACATGTGTTAATAAATATTGTTAATAAGTGATTATTGAAAGATTTAAACGTATTTTTAAGTATAACTAATTAGACAGTGAACTATGGGAAGAAGGAGTAATAGACAGAAAAGAAATCACAAAAAAGATAAAAGCAATGTAAGTGTAAAGATTTTAAAGGTACTTAAAGTTAATCCTTCAAAATCAATGAATTACAAGCAAATTTGTGCTGCATTAGAATGGAAAGATGCTAGTAGTCGTAATCAAGTGATTAAAAATTTGGCTAAACTAGCTGTGCAAAAACAAATAGAAGAGGTTGAAAGAGGTAAATTTAAAATTATTATATCTACGAATACGTATTTAGGTATTGTTGATATTACCAGTAAAGGACATGGATATATTATAGTTGACACACTTGAAGACGATATTTTTGTTCCTAAACATGCACTTAACAAGGCTATGAATGGTGATGAAGTAGAAGTATATGTTTACAAACGTCAGCGTAAAGGTAAAATAGAAGGTGAAGTTAATCGCATTGTAAAACGTAAACGTACTGAATTTGTAGGAGTTATAGAAGTTAAGCCTAAGTTTGCTTTTGTAAATTGTTCTCAACAAGGTGTTTATGTTGACTTTTTTGTGCCAATTGAAAAAATTAATGGTGCTAAAGATGGTGATTTAGTTCTTATTGAAATGGGAGACTGGCCTGAAAAAGCAGATTCACCTTATGCAAAAGTAAAAGAAGTATTAGGTAAACCTGGCGAACATGATACTGAAATACATGCTATTTTGTTACAGTATGGCTTACCTTATGAATTCCCTCAAGAAGTACAAGCTTATGCTGATAATTTAGATACTTCTATTCAGCAAGATGAAATAAAAAAGCGTCGCGATATGCGTTCAATGCTTACTTTTACTATTGATCCACGTGATGCAAAAGATTTTGATGATGCCTTATCTTTTAAGAAACTACCAAATGGGAACTTTGAAATAGGAGTTCATATAGCTGATGTTTCTCACTATGTACAGCCAGGAACTATACTAGATGAGGAAGCTTATAATCGTGCTACTTCAGTATATTTGGTAGATAGAGTCGTTCCTATGCTTCCTGAAGTCTTATCTAATAATGCATGTTCATTACGTCCACATGAAGAAAAATATACTTTCTCAGCGGTTTTTGAGATTAACGAACAAGCAGAAATACAAAATCAATGGTTTGGACGTACAGTAACCTATTCCGATGCTCGATTTTCTTACGAGGAAGCACAGCATATTATAGAAACAGAAAAAGCACATATTCCTACCGAAATCTCTTTATCAGGTAAATCTTATGAAACTTCACAGTCTATTGCTGATGCGATACTGACACTAGATAAACTTGCTAAAATTATGCGTGAAGCACGTATGCATAGTGGTGCTTTATCTTTTGATAAGACCGAGGTACGTTTTCATCTAGATGAAAAAAATATACCTATAGGCGTATATTTTAAAACTTCTAAGGATGCAAACAAACTCATTGAAGAGTTTATGTTATTAGCTAATAAAAAAGTATCTGAATTTATAGGAAAGCAACGCCCTAAAAAGACCTTTGTATATCGTGTACATGATGAGCCTGATGAAGAAAAGCTAGCGGCACTACAAAACGTAGTATCTCAGTTTGGGCATACTGTGAATTTAATGGATAAAAATAAAGTCACTAAGTCTCTCAATAAACTTTTGCAGGATGTTAAAGGGAAAAAAGAGCAAAGTATGGTGGATACTTTAGCCATTCGTACCATGAGTAAAGCAATATATACTACTGAAAATATAGGACATTATGGACTAGCATTTAAGCATTACTCTCATTTTACTTCACCTATTCGTAGATATCCTGATGTTATGGCACATCGTTTATTACAGTATTACCTTGACGGAGCTGCTTCTGCAAGTGTTGAAGAATATGAAGAGAAATGTAAACATTCGTCTGAAATGGAAGCTTTAGCTTCTAATGCAGAGCGTGATTCGATTAAATTTATGCAAATTAAGTTTATGCAAGATCACCAGAATAAGACTTTTGTAGGTACAATTTCAGGAGTTACAGAATGGGGAATTTATGTTGAAATTATTGAAAATAAATGTGAAGGAATGATTCGTTTACGTGATTTAACAGACGATCATTATTATTATTTGCCAGATGATTTTGCTGTAGAAGGGAAGCGTACTCAAAATAGATATACTCTTGGAGATATAGTGCGTGTTCGTGTGAAAAAAGCCGATCTTATAAAACGTCATCTTGATTTTACTATTCTAGAAGATGATATTGAAGAAGTAAATTACTAACTGATTGATGTATTTAAAACATCTCAAAATAATTCATAATTTTGAGATGTTTTAATAAAACTATAACGTTATAATTACATACTATAACGTTTGAAATAAGTTTTATTTTTATAGTTTTGCGTTGTAGAAATAAAACATAAAATGGATAATTTAGAATTGTTGACACAACCTAGTGTAAGAAACACAGCTTTAGAAAGACTTAAAAGAATTATAATTGATACTAAGTTACAGCAGCAAAGACGTAATAGAGATAAGTTAGAATTAGCTGAAGATCCAGAGAGTTTATTCATTACTCACTTTTTCTTAAAGAATGAACTTACTAAAGGGGTTCAAGAAGCCTTGGGAGGTAGATCATTGTCTAGAGGTGAGGAGTTAAAGATCGCTACTGAAGCAGATACCATATTGAATACTTTACATAACTTACATTCAAGAGAAGTACTGGCTTTCCAACAAAATGTTAGTCAAGCACAAATTGGAGATATGGCTGAAACTTTAGCTATGAGAGTATTAGTTCGTATTAAAATAGTAACAGATGATTTGGTTTCTTCTATTAAAGAAACTAATCATCAAAAATTAGCCAATAAAAGACCTTCTGTTTCTATAAATTAGCTATTTGTGCCTTGTAACTAGCTTTCCTATCTTTGAGGATTCCTAGAAAATAAGAAAAAATGTCTAAAAACTTTATAGAAGAAATTACATGGCGTGGTATGTTACACGATGCTATGCCAGGAACGGAAGAACATTTGTTAGAGCAAATGCGTTCGGCTTATGTAGGATTTGACCCTACAGCTGACTCATTACATATCGGTAATTTAGTACCTATTATGTTGTTAAGTCACTATCAGCGTTGTGGGCACCGTCCTGTAGCTTTGGTAGGTGGTGCTACGGGAATGATCGGAGATCCTTCAGGAAAGTCTACTGAACGTAATTTACTTGATGAAAATACATTAAGACATAACCAAGAGGCTATTAAAAATCAACTTTCACAGTTTCTCGATTTTGAAAGTGATAACCAGAATGCTGCATTAATGGTAAATAACTACGATTGGATGAAGAATTTTTCCTTTCTAGATTTTATTCGTGATGTAGGAAAGCATATTACTGTAAATTACATGATGGCTAAAGACTCTGTAAAGAATAGACTTTCAGGGGAGACTAGTGATGGTATGTCTTTTACTGAATTTACTTACCAGCTAGTACAGGGGTATGACTTTTTACATCTTTACCAAAATGAAAATTGTAGTATCCAAATGGGAGGTAGTGACCAGTGGGGAAATATTACTACAGGAACTGAGCTTATCCGTAGAATAGGAAATGGTAAAGGTTACGCCATTACTTGCCCATTAATTACTAAGTCTGATGGATCGAAATTTGGAAAGTCAGAAGGAGGAAACGTATGGTTAGACAAAAAACGTACTTCACCTTATAAGTTTTACCAGTACTGGTTAAATAGTAGTGATGAGGATGCTGAAAAATACATTAAGATTTTCACATTCTTAGACAAGGAAACCATTGAAAAGCTTATTACTGAACACAAGGAAGCACCGCATATGCGTTTGTTACAAAAACGTTTGGCACAAGAAATTACATTAATTGTACACAGTCAAGAAGATTTAGATAATGCTATTGCTGCTTCAAATATTCTTTTTGGAAAGTCAACAGCTGATGATTTAAAGAGTCTTGATGCTACAACCTTTTTAGATGTATTTG
>CAYYNF010000090.1:0-3999 GCA_964472695.1 uncultured Flavobacteriaceae bacterium | reverse complement strand
TCAACAGCTGATGATTTAAAGAGTCTTGATGCTACAACCTTTTTAGATGTATTTGACGGAGTACCTCAGGCTGAATTGTCAAAGGAATTATTGGGTGACCTTGGTATTATTGCTGCTTTGGGTGAAAAAACGAACTTCTTAAAGTCAAATGGAGAAGCACGTCGTGAATTGAAGCAAAATGCTATTTCGGTAAACAAAGCCAAAGTAAAAGACGACTATATCTTAAGTGAAACGGACTTGATTAATGATCAGTTTGTGCTACTACAAAAAGGAAAAAAGAATTATTTCGTAATTCGATTTGTGTAATCAACGTTTAACTAACAAATAAAAAAAAGTATTATGCCTAGACAAGAACAACAAAATGAACAATTTGAAGAAGAACAGGTTGTGCAATTTATTCCAGCTGAAGAAAACTATGAAGCTTTAATAACTGCATTAAAAGCTAAGGAAAAGACCTTACTTACTAAGGATGAAAAAGAGCTCTTGAGGTTAAATGATAAACAAGTAGAAAGACTAAGAGAATTGTTTTCAGATATAGATGGTAATGTAGATGCTAATAATCTTTTGGTAACTAGAGATCTAACTGGTACTCAGAAATATCATGAGGAAATGCTATATGGTGCATTAGGTGCTTCAGGGGCTTCAGGGGCAATTGTAACTACTGGTGCATGCTGTGTTGCTGGTGCAGGAGCAATAGCTGCAACTGCTACAACTGCTGGTATTGGTGGAGTCCTAATAGCTGTTGGGGGGGCTTATTTTCTAATTTCTAATACTGTTTTAGGAATGAGTGCTTCATCTTATCTTAGAACTAGGAAATTAATAAAGAGACAAGGCAAAATTCAAGCACTAGTTAAAAAAATACAAGAACAAAAAGAAAAAAAAGAACAACAATCAGAACAAAAGGAAAAAGGACAAAAACTAAGAGGTACGCAAAGACCTACTAATGTTCTTAGTGAGAGTGCTCGTGTAAGTTTAGAAACTGAGCAAAAAGCTACTAATGTAGTTCAAAATCAAGCAAGGGGTCTTTCACGTTCTTCTTCTCGTAGTTCTGTTAGTCTTTAAATAAACTTATAAGTTGCAACTATATTTTAGCTTGATAATTGATACTAGTTGAATTATTCTTTGTTATATAATCTACTAGATTAGTATTAGAAAAGGAGATGATATTTTTTAGATTTCATCTCCTTTTTTTGATCTATGAGAGTTCGGATGAGTAACTAATTCTCATTCTTCTACTCGATTTTAAAAGCCTTTATTCTTAATCATCACGCCTTTGATTCCCCATATACCTAGAGATAAAATAAAGCAATGTAGCTAACGACCCTAATGCTGCTACAAGGTACGTTCTAGCAGCCCATTTAAGAGCATCAGCGGCACCATCGTGTTCTTCGACAGTCAGCATACCTTGTGAGCTTTCTAGCCAAGCTAACGCCCTATTACTTGCGTCGTATTCCAGAGGGAATGTGTTTAGGGTAATCTTCTGTAAAATAACCTGTTTTAGGGGGATTTTTTTTTATTTTAAATTAATAGTTTTGCAAACTAATTAATTTAAAATAAAAAAAAGTATCATGCCTAGACAAGAACAAGAAAGTGAACAAGTTGTACAAATTGCTCCAGTAGCAGCAGAGTATAAAGCTTTAATAACTGAATTAAAATCTAAGGGAGAGGAATCACTTACTACCGAAGAGAAAGAGCTTTTGAAGTTGAATGATAAACAAATAATGAGATTAGAAAAATTCTTTCTAACTTCAAGCACTTATTTAAATCAACTTTATGGTTTAAACGATTGTGTAGATGTTAATAGGGATTTAACACAAGATAAAGATAAGAGTAAAGAGAAACTAAAGGAGTTATTAGGGGTTAGTGTTGTTCCAACAGGAGTTACAAGCTTTGGAGTATGTGTAGTAGCTGGTGTAGGAGCACTATCAGCAAGTACTCTTGGAGGAGGAGTATTACTGGCTGTTGGTGGTTTGACTTATGTAGCTGTCGGTGTTTTGGGAACAGCAGAGGCAAAAGATTTTTTCAAACTCAAGAAATTAATAAAGAGACAAGAAAAAATTAAAGTATTAGTTAAAAAAATACAAGAACAAAAAGCAAGACAACAGGAACAACAGTCAGAACAAAAGGAACGAGTGCAGGAACTAGTAAATACTCAAAGACCTAGTAATGTTCTTAGTGAGGGTGCTAGTGCTCGTGTAGGTTTAGCTACTGAACAAAATGCTTCTAATGTAGCTCAAGATCAAGCCAGAAATCTTTCACGTTCTTCTTCTCGTAGTTCTATAGGTCTTTAATTAAGCATATAAACTACAATTGCATTTTAGCTTGATAAATTTCAGTTGGTATAATCTCCTTTTTTTGGTGATGTGAGTAGGAAGGATTAGTTTCTCATCTCCACCCTCACACGAATCTTTTCGTGTTGCCCCTCGTATCACCCGATTTTCCGAGGACTAACAATATTAAAAAAAGACTAGTAAATACAATCCATATTTACTAGTCTTTTTGGTTTTTAAAAGCTTTTCTGCTTAATCATCATTTCTTTGATTTCCCATATATCTCGAAATGAAATAGAGTAAGGTTGCCAATGATCCTAGTGCTGCTACAAGATAGGTTCTAGCTGCCCATTTAAGAGCATCAGCAGCACCATCGTGTTCTTCGGCAGTCAGCATACCTTGTGAGCTTTCTAACCAAGCTAATGCCCTATTACTTGCGTCGTATTCCACAGGAAGTGTAATTATAGTAAAAGCCGTAGTAACTCCAAAAAGTAAAATTCCGATAAGGAAAATACTTTGTCCTATAAGATTTCCTGAAGCCGATAACCCAAGACCAATCATAATAACAGTATTGGAAAATTTACTAGCAATGCCTACCAAAGGCACAATTTTAGACCGCATAGTAAGCCAAGAGTATGCTTGGGCGTGTTGCACTGCATGTCCTACCTCGTGAGCTGCTACTGCTGCCGCAGCGGCATTACGCTCACTATATACCCCAGCACTTAGGTTCACCGTTTTATTACTAGGGTTATAATGATCAGTAAGCATTCCTGGAGTAGAAAGTACTTGTACATCATAAATCCCATTATCGGCTAACATTTTTTCCGCAATTTCAGCTCCACTCATACCATTTCTTAAAGAAAGGTTTGAATAATGTCTAAATTTATTCTTTAAGCGATTACTTACAAATGAACTTGCTGCAAAAGCAAGACCTGCAATGATATAATATCCCATCATAAGCGTTCCTATTTTTTATAGTAATTATATATAAAATAGCGGAAATAAAAAAGTATTCTAAGAGCCGTTAAGTGAACTTAAGATAAGTTTTTGTAAATCATACTAATTGAAAATTAGTATTACGCATATAAGTCGTTTCTTTTTCTCTTTTAGCACAGAAGAAAGGAGTTCAATTTATTAATATGACAAATAATCATACGATACGTATTACAATTACATTTTAGCTTGATAATTTAAAAACAGGGATGATATCTTATTAGATTTCATCTCTTTTTTTGTGGTGTTAAATTAAGATCATTTCACAATGATAAAAGAATAAACCATACTGACGATTACACTTCATCTTTTAGTCTTTTTATAGTAAAAAATCAGTTAGCATATTCATACGAAATTTGTATTCATAATTCGTATAAGTAGGGTTTATATTGTTATTTTGTTGTAAATGAGATTATTATGTATATTTACGTCAAAAATGTATTATGCCAATAGAGAATAACCAAATTCCAGAAATTACTGAAGAGCAACAAAATTGTATTGATTTAATAAATGAATTAGAAAATAAAGGTGAGCAATCACTTACTGTAGATGAAAAAGAACTTTTAAGGTTAAATCATAAACAAGTTCAACGATTAGAGCAAATGTTTCTCCAATCAGAGGGACCAGTAGCTCCTAGAGATTTAACAGAGTCTAAAGAACATTATGAACAAAGGTTAAAAGAGTTACTAGTAATTAATACTGGTTCAGTAGGAATTGTAGCTTTGGGAGCTTGTGC
>CAYYNF010000089.1:0-8648 GCA_964472695.1 uncultured Flavobacteriaceae bacterium | reverse complement strand
GATCAATATAGGGGCAAAATTGAGTATGCTTATTATTTAATGGCTAAGCAAGCTAATATTAATATTATGAAGTCTAAGTTGGTGGAGGTAGATGGAGAGTTTTTTTTTATGACAAAAAGATTTGATCGACAATCTGGAGAAAAGATTCATACACAAACTCTACATGCCTTTTCGGGAATGAATTTTAAACGCCCAAATACCTATTCTTATGAGCAGTTATTTTCTGTTTTGAACAAAGTTAATCTAGATTATAATGATAGGTTACAGTTATTTAGGGTTATGGTATTTAATATAATGAGTAGAAATGTGGATGATCACACAAAAAACTTTGGTTTCATTATGGGTAAAGATGGAGTTTGGCATCTTTCACCTGCATACGATTTGACATTTAGTTATAATGAAAATTTTAATAGAGAAACTCCTCATTTTCTTTCAGTTAATGGTAGAAATAAAAATTTTACTCTAAAAGATATATTGTGTATAGCTAAGGAATACGCTATTAAGAATCCTAACAAAATTATTAATGAGATTAACCAAAGCCTATTACAGTGGAGTAGTATTGCTGATTCTCTTAATATTTCTACAGAAACAAGGGATTACATTGCTTCTAAAATAAAGACTTTCTCTTATAAAATAAAAAAGGCTTATTTGTAAGCTTAATACAAAATTACTATGAGTTCATAGTAAAATATTGTTCTTTAGTGTTTTGTTCTGTGTTTGTTAACTACATTTGCCTCGCTAAAAAAAAGTGTTTTCATTATGCCGAATCAATTAACTGCAAGTATCCTTACACATGATATTATACCTGATGGAGGGCGTTTGTTGCAAATAGTTAAATCACTAGGTCTGTCGGATACTTTAGTGAACGAACCCTTAATGGATCTAGTAGGGGAAGATCCTATTTTACAGGATTTTTTACAGGATACTTTTCGTCAGTTAGGTTTTTCGGAAATGAAGTTACAAAGTCGTCAAGAGCATTTTTCTTTAGAGGATTCAGTAGCTCATTTACAGGACGAAACGGATTTGCATATATACGATAATCATGGTGTTTCGGGGGTAAATGAAGAGGGTGAAGGAGTTCCTATTTTTACAGATATGCCAATGGTATTGGGTAATGCAGGTACCCTGTTGATGTCTAATTGTCATATGGATCACCATAAAGCTCAACAAATTGCTACTCATATAACTCATCCTACTTCACTTTCTAGAGGAATAGGGGTGTGGCATGGTAATGGAGGTGAAATTATGATTACCTTTTCAGGGGAAGGTCTTTTTATAACCTCTATTCAGTCACAAAATGCTAACAAAACATTTGATGATAATAGTGTTGAAAGTACCATAAGTGCTTATTTGAAAGGAATTCATGAAGCTAGAGCGTATATTCCTAAAAAAGTCATGCGTATTCGTAAAGACCTTTCTTCAGGAGTGAATAGAGCTACAATAGAAGCAAACTTATCTCGAGTTTTAGGAACGTATATAGAGCGACGTGCTGTTGTTTTAGCTGAGCTGCCAGAGGAGAAGTTGATCGATATGTATGCTCGTTTTACATTTTTGGAACGCAAATTAAATAAGACACGTTTTTTACTTCAATCAAAGCCCCATATTTTAAGCGACACAAGGGTTCCTAAAACACATACACATATTGACAGAAAAGCTAGTAGGTTTATGCCTCTTTCAAGAACTTTTAGAGATGGTTCTTCAGATCAAGGGGCTGATTTTGATTTGGTTTCAGAAACAGGAAAGCCTGTTTATATTCGTCGTACTTATGATCTCAAAGGGGTATACATAGGGGAGGATCCGTATTTTTTAGCTTTAGAGAATCAGCGTATTCATAAAAGTCTTGATACGTTGTTGAAGGGTAAGCGAGCTAAATGGATCGAAGAACAACTTAGATTAACGAAATCAAGTCGTTTACCTTTTTTACCGAAACGATCTATAGAGCAAAAATCTAGTAAATTTTTATTAGAGGCTTTTGAGGAGTTAGGGGTAATTAATACTGATTTTCAGTTGGCTTATAAGCAGTTCTTTTGTGATTCTATACGCTATGTAGCAGAAGTTAAAGAATTAGATACTCTTATGGAGGAGTCTATACAGCAGTTTCAAAACTTAGAAATTTCGAAAGAAGATCTGTTTGAAAGATTAGAAGGGATACAGCAGAAATATTCTTTTGATGAAGCTTGTATAGTTCATTATAAACAAAAAATGCAAGGTATGATTTTGCCTACACAGGTAACTTTAGAAAAGCTATATGCTGATTTAAAAGCTATAGGTAAGCTTTCTTCTTTAGCAATTCCTATTATGTGTTTCCAGTCGGATAAAAAAGTAGACTTACTTTTAAGAAATATAAAATCGATTGTAAACAATGTAGAAGATACCATACATAAACCTGTTTTAGTAAAACGTTATTTGCAGGAGCAATTAGGAGAGGATTTTAAATTAATTGCTGATAAGTTAGATTTTTTAGAAGCAAAGAAAGAAGATCAGGGTTTATCACGAATGAAAGAGGTCGGAGTAACGAGATCAGTTCAGTTGCAATCAGAAAGTTCATCAGTTGTTTCAGAACGATCAAGAGCACGTAAAAATGCTATGAGTTCATAGTAAAGTATTGTTGCTTAGTGTCTTGTTGTGTGTTTGTTTACTACATTTGCATCACAAAAAAAGTTTTTATTATGCCAAATCAATTATCAGCAAGTATACTTACTCATGATATTATACCCAATGGAGTGAGTCTTTTACAAATAGTGAAATCATTAGGCTTGTCGGATACGTTAGTGAATGAATCCCTAAAGGATCTAGTAGGGGAAGATCCTATTTTACAGGACTTTTTACAAGATACTTTTCATCAGTTAGGTTTTTTGGAAATGAAGTTACAAAGTCGTCAAGAGCATTTTTCTTCAGAGGCTTCAGTAGCACACTTACAAGATGATACTGATTTACATATATATGATAGTCATGGTATTTCAGGTGTAAATGAAGAGGGAGAAGAAGTTCCTGTATTTACAGATATACCTATGGTATCAGGCAATTCAGGTACTTTGTTGATGTTTAATTGTTATATGGATCACCATAAAGCAGTACAGATTGCTACTCATGTAACTCAAGATCACACTCCAAAATCAAGAGGAGTAGGGGTGTGGCATGGTAATGGAGGAGAGGTTGAGATAGAACGTTTAGAAGGGGAGTGTTTTGTAGCTTCTTTCAGAGAGTGTTATAGTGTCAGTGTTAAGGAGGCTATGAGTGGTTATTTAAAGCATATTTATGAAGCTAGAGAGTATGTTCCTGAAGAGGTTATGCGTATTCGTAAAAGTATTGAAGACCTTTCTGTGAGTAGAGCTGAAATAGAATTACATTTGTCTCAAGTTTTAGGCGAATATATCGATCGACATGATGTTGTCCTGAGTGAGTTGTCACAAGAAAAGTTGATAAATTTGTATGCTCGTTTTAAACTGTTGAAAGAGAAGTTTGATTTCACATGTGAGGAAATAGAAGAAAGAGAAGATATAGGGCGTTCTTTAGAAAAAGGAGTATTTCCTGCAGATATGCATGTAGAAAGGAAATCCAGTGAATATGCCTCTTTTTCGAGGACTTTTAGAGATGGATCTTCTGATCAGGGTGCTGATCTTGATTTGATCTCTGTTACAGGCAAGCCTGTTTATATTCGTCGTACTTATGATCTCAAAGGAATATATGTAGGGGGAAATCCTTATTTTTTAGCTTTGGAGAATCAGAATATTTATAAAAAGCTTGATGCTTTATTGACTACTAAGCGTACGGAATTGATTGCAGAGCAATCTAAGGCAGGTTATTTTTCTTTTCTATCAGAATCTTTAGAGCATAAAGTCGATTCACATTTAGAAGAAGCTTTTGAGGAGTTAGGGGTAACTAATACTGATTTTCAGTTGGCTTATAAGCAGTTCTTTTGTGATTCTATACGCTATGTAGCAGAAGTTCACAAATTAGATGGGCTTATGGAGGAGTCTATACAGCAGTTTCAAAACTTAGAAGTTTCAGAAGAAGATTTGTTTAAAAAATTAGAAGATCTACAAAAGAAGCATCGTTTTCGTAAGACTTGTATAGTTCATTATAAACAAAAATTAGAAAGCGATATTTTATCTACAAAATTAGCATTAAGAAAGCTTCATGAAGATTTAAAAGGTATAGGTCAGTCTTTGAGTGAAGGAGAGACTAGTTCGTATCTTATTTATGAGGCAATTATCGATTCCGCTTTACCCATTAACGAAGGCTTATCTGAAATATTACGTAAGTATATAAAAGATCAAGAACACTTTGAAAATATTTTTCCAGAAGGCGATGTTGGACGAAAAGTATTGGATTATGAGTATAAGGCATGCTATTCTCAATTTCACTCTTTATTACCTACTCTTTCTTGTTTTTCTTTTTTTAAGAGGGATGGAAATTTGGAAGAGTTTTTAGGTGAGTTAAAATATGATATAGAATGTTTAAAGAAGAATTTCAGAGGTAATATGAAGTCTACTTTAGTAAAACGTTATTTGCAGGAGCAATTAGGAGAGGATTTTAAATTAATTGCTGATAAGTTAGATTTTTTAGAAGCAAAGAAAGAAGAGCAAGGTTTATCACGAATGAAAGAGGTTGGAGTAACGAGATCAGTTCAGTTACAATCAGAAAGTTCATCAGTTGTTTCAGAACGATCAAGAGTACGTCAAAATGCTGTGAGTTTATAGTAATGTGTTGTTGGTAAGGTGTTTTTTGAGAAGGCTATATTTGTATATTTTTCAATTGGTATCATTTTCTAATTAGGATTTATCTATGGCAATGCGTATGTTTATTTGCGTAAAACAACCCTTATACGCATTCTAAATATGAAACAAATCATACTACTTATACATTGTCCTGACCAAAAGGGAATTATTGCTAAAGTCACTAATTTTTTAGCTCTAAATAAAGGAAATACGGTGTCATTAGCACAGCATGTAGATCGTGATGAAAATATCTTTTTTATGCGATTGGTATGTGAGTTTGAAGATGGAGATTATAGTGAAGAAGCTTTTAAGGCACATTTTCAGCTAATGGCAAATGTATTGGATATGACTTGGCAGTTGTATTATCCTGATATAAAACCAAGGTTAGCACTTTTTGTATCGAAATATTCTCACTGTTTATATGATATTTTAGGGCGTTATGCTGCTAATGAACTTGATTTAGAGATTCCTATTATTGTGAGTAATCATGAAGATATGCGTACTGTAGCCGATAGTTTTGGAATACCGTATGCACATATTCCCGTAACTAAAGAAAATAAGAAAGAAGCCGAAGTACAGCAAATAGCTTTAATGAAAGAACATAACATAGATTTCATAGTATTGGCTCGTTATATGCAAATTCTATCTGAAGACTTTGTAGCTACTTATCCTCATCAGGTTATTAATATTCATCATTCATTTTTACCAGCCTTCAAAGGAGCAAAGCCTTATCATTCTGCACACAAAAGAGGTGTAAAGATTATAGGAGCTACATCACATTATGTAACAACTGATTTAGATGAAGGCCCTATTATTGAGCAAGAAGTCGTGAAAGTTTCACATGCTAATAGTGTACAAGATTTCATATTAAAAGGTCGAGATGTGGAAAAAATTGTACTTTCTCGTGCTATTAAATATCATATTCAAAGAAGGATTTTAGTGTATAATAATAAAACTATCGTCTTTGAGTAGTTTAGATTTTTTGTAAAAATTGAAAGATAACTATACGAATCCTCTCGTGTGGATTTTCGTGTTAGGTACAATATTTCTATAACTTTTTGTTAAATCAGTGAGCGAACATATTTTTCAGTATAAAATACTATTATGTTGAAATATTCTTTTATTTTTGCAGTCAGTTATTAACGAAAGGGGCTTAGGCCGACGATTTAGAGTTAATAGTTATTTATGTTGCTACATGTTATAATTGAAAACAACAACTCTTTAACTTCTTCAATTAATCGTTGTTTTCTTCTACAGAAAGTCTATTCCCACTTTTATTAATATCCATTTAATTTAATAGCCTCTTTTATACGAGTTATGCGAAATATTTATTTCTCGTATTATATAAGAAGTTTTTTGAGAATAGCGTATGCTTAAAAGTTTAAAAACCGATATGAGTGAAACTCTTGAAAATGCAGAGTTATACTGTGCCGAAAATGGCATCACCCTAACCTTAGTCTATCATTTGTCAGATGACTTGTTGGAAGTGATTGCCAAACGTTCGCAAGAGTTGCCTTCGTTGTATAGTGTAAATGTCGATTTGCTAAAAACTAGACTCGAAAATGGAGTGTTCCTGTTGAAAAAGGAAGATGAGGTTATTGGGCATATCTTTGCACATAAACACCTTGTTAATAAAATCGAAGTTTTTGAGCGTTCTTCTCTATGGGTGAGTCGTGATTATCGTAATGCTAACCTAGGTTTGTTACTGATGAGTAAAATGACTCGTTTGTATGATGATAAATTTCTCATTTCGATAGCACAAACCTCTAAGGTGCATCATTATAATGAACTGTTAGGAATGTCGCACATTACTTTGGCACAAATGTCTAATGTACTTGTAGAAACTTTGGAAGAGCTAGGAAAACTCCGTGATGAATTGAAATATCGTTATTATGTGAATGCTTATTTCGAAAAAGGAATGCGTATTTTTAAGTTAATGGGGTAGTAAGATAGGATGAATTTAGAAGATATTTATATATACAGGATTATACATATTGATAATTTAGATTATATTTTGAAACAAAATGAGCTAATACATTATCAACATAGTAATGCTGATCCTAATTATATTAATATCGGTCAAAAAGAATTAATTACTAAAAGAAAGAGTCACAAAGTAACCACACAGGTTACTAATGAAGCCTATTGTCCTTCTTGTGAGTACATCCCTTTTTATTTTTGGTATTATTCAGTAATGCTTTATAATATCCAAAATGGATATGATACAGATAAAATAAAGGCTAATGAAATTATTTATCTGGTATATCAACTCAAAGGTATTATTAATGATATTGATTTTTTATTTACAGACGGTCATGGGTTTAAGGGGATGACTAAATGGTATGACGATATTAGTCAAGTTAACCACATAGACTGGAATACTATTAAGTCAACAAATTGGGCAAATACTGAAGATGATTCTGATAGAAAACGACGTAAACAAGCTGAGTTTTGGATAAAAGAAAAAGTATCTTTGAATAAAATAACAGGAATTGCAGTGTTTGATACAACCACTCAAAAACATGTAGTTGCATTGTGTCAAAAAAATAAGAAAAATATAAACGTAAAAGTACACACTCATTGGTATTATTAAATAGCAAAACGTTATGATTAGGTACACAAAAGGAGACATATTTGATTCAGAAACAGAAGCTATTATAAATACAGTAAATACTGTAGGTGTAATGGGTAAAGGAATTGCTCTACAGTTTAAGCAACGTTTTCCTTATAATTTTGAAGTCTATAAGAAAGCTTGTGATAATAATGATATCGGTATTGGTAAGCTATTGGTTACCGAAAGTGATTCTTTGTTTACAAAATACATCATTAATTTTCCTACAAAAAAGCACTGGAAAAACCCTTCTCAATACCATTATATTGAGGAAGGACTCGAAGATTTAATCAAACAACTGAAGGAGAAAAAGATCAAATCAGTTGCTATTCCTCCATTAGGAGCAGGAAATGGAAGATTGAAATGGGAAAATGTTAAAATGATTATCGAAAAATATTTAGCTCATATCGATGATATTGAATTTGTCATATACGAACCACAAGAACGCTTCCTCTCTAGAGATGTTGTGAAGAATAGTTCGCCAGTATTAACACCTGTAAGGGCTTTACTGTGGCTTACCTTTCAAGAATACCAACAAGCTGGAGATGATTTAAATTTATTAGTCGCCCAAAAAATCGCTTACTTTTTACAAAGATTAGGCGAGCCGCTGCGTCTAGAGTACGAAAAAGGCTGGTATGGTCCTTATGCCCCTACGCTGAACAAGGTCTTGCAAGTGATGAATGGTAGTTTTATTTCTTATAATGCTAGTAGTGACAAGCCTTCGGAATTGATTAATTTAGTTACGAAAGAGGAGGCTAAAATCCGTCAGAAATATTTAGAATTATCTGACAAACAAAAAGAAAAATTTGAACTATTAAATAAATTTATAGAAGGTTTTGAAACGCCTTTCAGTTTAGAGCTTTTAGCGACGGTAGATTGGATTTTATTAAAAAAACCTGATATCAGTATGGAGCAAATTTATAGAGAGATTAGCAACTGGACTGAACGTAAAGCGAGTCTCATCGATCAATATCATATTAAGGTGGCTTATACTCACCTCAAAAAGTATAGTAATTATTTGTATAAAGAAAAAACTAAATAAAAACTTACACAAGTTAAGTAAAATAAAATAACCATGGAGAAAGTAGTAGTAGCCTATAGTGGTGGTTTAGATACCACCTATTGTGTAAAATATTTAATGCATGAAAAGAACATGGAAGTGCATACGGTATTGGTAAATACTGGTGGATTTTCAGAAGAAGAGCTTAAAGCTACCGAAGAGCGTGCTTATGCTATCGGAAGTAAATCTCATGCCAACCTAACTATTCTAGATAAGTTTTATGATAAAGCCGTAAAGTATTTAATCTACGGAAATG
>CAYYNF010000088.1:0-8786 GCA_964472695.1 uncultured Flavobacteriaceae bacterium | reverse complement strand
CAGCCTGATGTATGGTTTACTAACTTACGTAAAGGACAAACAGCCTTACGTGATTCGTTGGATATTCTTAGTGTAAGTAAAGATGGAGTGCTTAAAGTAAGTCCTTTTTATAACTATTCTGACGAAGAGTTAGATGTGTATTTAGAAGAAAACGGATTGCCAAACGAGCATAAGTATTTTGATCCAACTAAAGTATTAGGAAATAGAGAGTGTGGGTTGCATACTTAATATTTCTAGTAAACTAATTAAATGAGATAGTGTTAAGTGTTACTTTTTTTAGGTAACAAACTATAAAGATAAAATTGATGAGCACAGAATTAAAAATAAATGCGTTAGAAGCAGAAGCGATACATATTTTTCGTGAGGTAGTTTCTCAGTTCGAAAAACCAGTATTATTGTTTTCGGGAGGAAAAGATTCTATTACTTTGGTGCGTTTGGCACAAAAGGCTTTTTGGCCTGCTAAAATTCCTTTCCCTTTATTACACGTTGATACAGGGCACAACTTTCCTGAAACTATAGAGTTCAGAGATCGTTTAGCTGAGGAGTTAGGAGTGGAGTTAATTGTGCGTAATGTACAAGATGCTATTGATCAAGGTAAAGTAAAAGAAGAATCTGGGCGTTATGCAAGTCGTAACTCGTTACAGACGGTAACTTTATTAGATGCTTTAGAAGAATTTAAGTTTGATGCTGCTATTGGAGGAGCACGTCGTGACGAGGAAAAAGCTCGTGCTAAGGAACGTATATTTTCGGTACGTGATGATTTTGGACAATGGGATGAGAAAAACCAACGACCAGAATTATTTGATATGCTTAACGGGAAAATAGATTTAGGTCAGAATGTACGTGTATTCCCTATTAGTAACTGGACTGAATTAGATGTGTGGAGTTATATCGAAGAAGAGGGTATCGAGATTCCTTCTATTTATTTTGCTCATAAGCGTAAAACTTTTGTTCGTGATGGTATGATATGGTCAGCTCAGGATGACGTAGTTTATCGTGATGAAGAAGAAGTAGTTGAAGAGCGTTTAGTGCGTTTCCGTACTGTAGGAGATATGTCTTGTACAGCAGCAGTGCTTTCTGATGCGGTTACTATCGATAAGGTAGTTTCTGAAATTAGAGAAAGTACTATTTCTGAACGAGGAGCACGTATTGATGATAAGCGATCAGAAGCCGCAATGGAAGTGCGTAAACAACAAGGATATTTTTAAGAAATATTAAGTTAGTGCGACTTAATATAGAATAATAATCATATAAATTTATAGAGTGTTATTTATGATTTTTTAGGAGATCATCAAAGTAATTACTCGGTACTATCAAAAATGCAAGTATTAAAAATAGCAACAGCAGGAAGTGTAGATGACGGTAAAAGTACCTTAATCGGTCGTATTTTATACGATACAAAATCACTGACTACAGATAAATTAGAAGCCATTGAAACACGTAGTAAAGCAAATGGTTTCGATTACTTAGACTTTTCATTGGCCACAGATGGATTAGTCGCAGAGCGTGAGCAAGGAATTACTATTGATGTAGCTCATATTTATTTCTCTACAGCAAAGAAAAGTTACATTATTGCTGATACTCCAGGGCATATTGAGTATACACGTAACATGGTTACAGGTGCTTCTACGTCACAGGCATCAATTATTTTAGTAGATGCACGTAATGGGGTAATTGAGCAAACGTATCGTCACTTCTTTATCAATAACCTTCTCAGAGTTAAGGATATTGTAGTAGCAGTGAATAAAATGGACTTAGTAGATTATTCTGAGGAAAAATTCAATGCTATTAAGGCTGAATTTGAGAATATGATCGCTAATTCCGATTACAAAGAACAAAATATCACTTTTGTGCCAATTAGTGCATTAAAAGGAGATAATGTTGTTGAAGGTTCTGAAAATACACCTTGGTATAACGGAGGGTCTATTTTAGATCACTTAGAAGCCTTAGAAGCTCAAGATGTATTTGAGAAAGGACAAGCACGTTTTCCTGTGCAAACGGTAATTCGTCCAAAGAAAGATGAATTCCATGATTTCAGAGGTTATGCAGGTAAGTTATACGGAAATGACCTTGCAGTAGGTGATGAGGTAACAGTATTACCATCATTAACAAAGTCAAAAATTAAAGAAATCTACTTCTTTGATAAAAAGTTTGAAAAAGCTAAAAGAGGAAGTTCGATCAATATTACCCTTGAAGATAATATCAATGTATCAAGAGGAGATATGATTGTAAAAACAGGAGAAGAGCCTGCTGTACAAAAGCAATTGACTGCTAAGGTATGTTGGATGGATAATAAAAATTTAGTACCAGGTACTAAGTATTTATTACAGCATGGTGTAAATAGAGTACAGGCATTGATCCAAAATATTGGTGAAGTAGTAACTACTGATTTTGCAGGAACTGAATCGGCAGACTCATTAACATTGAATCAAATAGGTGATGTAAGTATCAAACTTGCCAAGCCTGTTTTTTATGATAACTACGTTGATAATAAACAAAATGGGGCATTTATATTAATTGACCCTCAAACAAACCATACTGCAGGTGTAGGTTTTATTCAGTAGTTCAATAAAATAATAAAAAGTAGGTGTTGGTAGTAATATGAGAAATAGATCTATCAATATCTACTTTTAGTATCTCAATACTAGAAAAGAAAATGCAAAGTTTTAGAACAGAAATAGAAAACCCTATTGTTGAAAAAGACATCATCGAATTAGCTGATAAGATTCAGTTGTTCCATGAAGGGAAAGTAGATGAGGAGAAATTCCGTAGTTTACGTTTGGCTCGTGGAGTTTACGGGCAACGTCAAGAAGGCGTACAGATGATTCGTATTAAGTTACCTTATGGTCGTGTGCGTTCTAACCAGTTACGTAGAATATGTGAGGTGTCTGATGAGTATTCTCGTGGACGTTTACACATTACTACACGTCAGGATATTCAAATTCATTATGTTGATTTGAATAGAACTCCTGAACTTTGGGCTGAGTTAGAAAAAGATAATGTAACGCTTCGTGAGGCTTGTGGTAACGTAGTACGTAATGTGACGGCTTCTGAAACGGCTGGTTTCGATATTAATGAGCCTTTTGATGTACAGCCTTATGCTCATGCTGTTTTTGAAGAGTTCTTACGTAACCCAATTTGTCAGGAAATGGGACGTAAATTCAAAGTTTCTTTCTCAAATACTGATGAAGATACAGGATTGTCTTATTTACATGATATTGGTTTTATTGCAAAAGAGCAAGACGGTGTACGTGGATTTAAGATATTAGTAGCAGGAGGTTTAGGATCTCAGCCACGTCATGCTGAAACATTATATGAGTTTTTGCCAGCAGACGAAATTATTCCGTTAATGAATGCGGTATTACGTGTGTTTGATCGTTTCGGAGAGCGTAAGAGTAGAGCTAAGGCTCGTATGAAGTTCTTAATGGCTGATGTAGGTTTAGAAGGATTTAAAGCTTTAGTAGAAGAGCAAAGATTGGCAGTGCCTTATAAGACGTTCCCAATTGATGCAGATGCTTATGATTATGCACAGCCAGTAGAGGTTGCTGAAATTCCAGAGGTTACTATTAAGGATCAGAAAGCTTTTGATAAATGGAAGCAAACTAACTTGATTGCTCAAAAGCAAGAAGGTTATGTAGCTATAGGGATTAAAGTATTACTAGGAGATTTTTACACAGACAAAGCACGTTTGTTAGCTGATGTAGTTGATAAGTATGCAGCAGGTGAAATTCGATTAAGTTTACGTCAGAATATTGTAATTCCTTTCGTTAAAGAAGCGTTAGTTGAAGTAGTATATACAGAGTTAGAAAAATTAGGTTTCGTAGAGGCTGGGTATAATAAAGCGGTTGATATTACAGCTTGTCCAGGTACGGATACGTGTAACTTAGGTATCGCAAGTTCAACAGGTATTGCAGAGGAGCTTGAAAAGGTGATCGCAGCAGAGTATCCACAGTATCTTAATAAAGAAGATTTGGTTATCAAAATTAGTGGATGTATGAATGCTTGTGGACAGCATAATATGGCTAATATTGGTTTCCAAGGAATGTCAGTACGTACTCAGGATAAATTGGTAGCACCAGCTTTACAGGTGTTGTTAGGAGGTGGAAACCTTGGTGACGGAAGTGCTCGTTTTGCTGATAAAGTAGTGAAGATTCCTAGTAGAAGAGGACCAGAGGCTTTACGTAGAATCTTAGATGATTTTGAAGCTAATGCAAATGGACAGGAGTTCGTACATTACTATGCAGATAAAGGAGAGCGTTATTTCTACGATTTGTTGACAGATCTTTCAGATGTATCTAACCTAAAACCAGAAGATTTTATCGACTGGGGAACTACTGAAGAATATGTAAAGGCTATTGGTGTAGGAGAATGTGCAGGTGTAGTAATTGATCTTATTGAAACTTTATTCTTAGAAAGTGAAGAAAAAATAGCAAATGCTAAAGAAGCACTTTCGAATGAGGTATATAGTGATGCAGCTTACCACGCATATAGTGCACAAATTAATGCCGCTAAAGCTATTTTACTAGCTGAAAAGAAAAAGAAGGGGACTAATACACAAGCAGGTATTGTAAGTGTATTCGATACTGAGTTTGTTGCTACAGGTGATGTGAAGTTAGATACTACTTTTGCAGATCAGGTATATGCGATTAACAAAAACGCACCTACTAAAGAATTTGTTGAGAAATTTATTGCTACAGCAGAAGATTTCATCGCTAAGGTGAGAGCTTTTAGAGCAGCAAGTGTTAAGTAATAAATAATGATAAAGGTTAGTCTTTTCTTTAAGGACTAACCTTTATTCCAAAGAATTATTCTAAAATAGTCTTTGGTTATTGAGTTAAACTAGTGTAATTAATAATTGATATATTGGAAAAAGGAAAATTAACCGTTATTGGTGCAGGTCCTGGAGATGTGGAGCTAATTACACTCAAGGCTACGAAAGTACTAGCTTCAGCAGATATTGTACTTTATGATGCATTAGTAAACCCTGAATTACTGGAGTATTGCAGTCAAGCTGAACTTTTATACGTGGGTAAGCGTAAGGGATGTTATGCTTTTCAGCAAGAGCAGATCAATCAAATGATAGTAGATTACGGTAAGACACACGGGCATGTAGTACGACTTAAAGGGGGAGATCCTTTTATATTTGGTCGTGGTTCCGAGGAAATGGAGTATGCGGCATCACAAGGTATGTCGGTGGCTATGGTGCCAGGACTTTCCTCTTCAGTTTCGGTGCCTGCTATGCAACATATTCCTGTTACAAAAAGAGGAAGTGCAGAAAGTTTTTGGGTCATTACAGCAACTACCAAGGAGCATAAATTGTCTGAAGATATATTATTAGCAGCACAGAGTAATGCAACAGTAGTTATTTTGATGGGGATGCATAAGCTTTCGAAAATTGTAGCCGCTTTTGTGGAACAAGGTAAGCAGCAAACACCTGTAGCTATTATTCAGAACGGAACACGTAAGAATGAAAAAGTAGGTATAGGTACTATAGAAACTATCGAAGCTGTAGTTAAGCAAAAGGCTTTGGCTTCGCCAGCTATCATAGTTATAGGAGATGTAGTTAATCACCGACAGTTAATTGCACCTTACTTACAATAGTTAACTCAAACATAAAGCTGATGGTTTATTTTTATTTTAATGAAGTAATCATCAAATTTGTAAAAAAATAATGTCAGAAAGAAATAATTTATATCCCGTTTTCCTTAAGGTGAAAAACCTTAATATCCTTATTGTAGGAGGTGGAAATGTAGCTGAGGAAAAATTACGATTTCTTACTAAATCGAGTCCTGATGCAAAAGTGACTATGATATCACCAATGTTTCGAGAGGCCACGGTAAACTTAGCAAAGCAGCATTGTGTAACCATGATTAAGGGTGATTATCACTCTAAATATTTAGAAAGAAAACATATCGCTATCGCCACAACAGACGTTCCAGAAGTAAATATTCAAGTATGGAAAGATTGTCGAGAACAGTTTAAACTGGTGAATGTAGCAGATAACCCTCCGTATTGTGATTTCTATATGGGAGGTATTGTTACCAAGGGTAATGTAAAGGTGGCGATTTCTACAAATGGGAAATCACCAACCACGGCCAAGCGTTTACGTCAGTTCTTTGAAGAAGTAATTCCTGAAGATGTAAATGATTTGGTTCAAAATTTAAACGAATTTAGAAAAACCATAAAAGGGGATTTTGAAGAGAAAGTTGATGTTCTTAATAAATTCACTAAAGGATTAATAGCAAAAAAAGAGAAATAATGATCGAAACTGATATCTTGATTATTGGAGCAGGACCTACGGGTCTATTCACTGTTTTTGAAGCAGGATTATTAAAACTGAAATGTCACCTAATTGATGCGTTGCCTCAGCCAGGTGGACAGTGTTCAGAGATATATCCAAAAAAACCTATATATGATATTCCGGCTTATCCAGAAATCTTAGCAGGAGATTTAACAAAGAATCTAATGGAACAAATCAAGCAATTTGAACCAGGATTTACGTTAGGTGAGCGTGCGGATACTATCGAAAAACAAGATGATGGTACATTCATTGTAACTACTAATAAAGGAACAAAACACCATGGTAAGGTAGTGGCTATTGCTGGTGGTTTAGGAAGTTTTGAACCCAGAAAACCACCTATTCCTAATATCGCTGATTATGAGGATAATGGAGTAGAGTATATGATCCGTGAGCCAGAGGTGTACAGAGATAAAGATGTTGTTATTGCTGGAGGTGGTGATTCTGCTTTGGACTGGTCAATTTTCTTAACTGATGTAGCAAAGTCTGTTACTTTGGTGCACCGTCGTAATGAGTTCAGAGGTGCTTTAGACTCTGTAGAGAAAGTACAAGAATTGAAAGATGCTGGTAAAATTAATCTGATTACCCCTGCTGAAATCAAAGGTATTGAAGGAGATGGTAAGGTAGAAGGTGTACAGATCGTAAAGAAAGGGGAAGAGCCTTATATCCTAAAAACAGATCACTTTATTCCATTATTTGGTTTAGCACCTAAATTAGGTCCTATTGCTAATTGGGGATTAGAGATTGAGAAAAATGCTATCAAAGTAAATAATGCATTGGATTACCAGACAAATGTTCCTGGAATTTATGCTATTGGTGATGTGAATACCTACCCAGGTAAATTAAAGTTAATCCTTTGTGGTTTCCATGAAGCTACTTTAATGTGCCAGAGTGCTTACCAAAGAATTCACCCAGACAAGAAGTATGTGATGAAGTATACAACTGTAGGTGGAGTAGAAGGTTTCGATGGTACTAAAAAAGAAGCCCCTAAAGCAGTAGTAAAAGCAATTGACTAAAAAATATATATCAGTCTCAATATAAATTATATATAAATGCAAGACGTTAATATTAAAATTACAGATAGAGAAGGAGTAACGCATGACGTAGTAGCACCTACAGATATGGCAATGAACATTATGGAACTAGTACGTTCTTATGAGTTAGCCGAAGAAGGTACTATAGGAGTATGCGGAGGGATGGCAATGTGTGCTTCGTGCCAATGTTATGTGAATTCTGATCACGAATTGCCAGAAATGGGAGTAGATGAAGATATGATGCTTGCAGAGGCTTTTCATGTAGAAGACAATTCCCGCTTAGGATGTCAGTTAGCTATTACTCCTGAAATGGAAGGTTTAGAAATTACTTTGGCACCAGAATAGTATTTGGTGTTTAAATAGACCTATATCAAAAGCCTATATTTCTTAAAATATAGGCTTTTTTATATTTATTATGATACCCCTCTTATACCACTCTGCCATCGTATGAATTCTTTCGTATCGGTTATTGTTGACTTGTTTCCGTATCTCTAAAATTGATAATATTTTGAAGTTACTTCTTTAAATTGTTGTAGTAAAAATGAGTTTCTATTTTTTATGTACGACGATTGATAGTGATGTGAAAACCTTATAGTGAGTTCTTTTAGTTTATTACTCTATTTGCTATGTGTTTTTTAGAAGAATTTATTTTTTTGTTGTTAAGGTGTTTATTTGTAGTTGTTTAAGGTGTATTTTTGTGTATTATCTAATAAAAAAAAGTATCATGATAGACTTAAGTGACGATGAGCAAGCTCCATTAAGAGACCTTGTTGATCAATTTACGTTTGAAATTGAAGAGTTAACAGAAGTTACGCCTCAGGATTTCATACAATCAATAGATAAATCTTTGAGTGACCTTGATAAAAAAGGTGATTTTCCTGTTCAAGAAGAACATCGTTTTTGTGTTTTAGCAAATTTGTATAATAGGATGTGTAGGGATTACGATGATATATCTAGTCGAAGTAGAAAAGCACTAATGACTGAACTGATTCTTTCTTTTGCACAAGAGCTTGAGCCATACCTTTTAGAAGTAAAGCGTGGAGAAGTTCGAGAAGCTTTACTTTCGAATCCGCAATTTACCGATTTAAGTCTGTTTAGAAGAAGGTTTAATGAATTACCTGGTCTTAATTGGGTACTTGTAGACTCATCTGATCTTCGACCTTATCAGACAGAAGATCAATTAATCGGTTTTCGAAATTCTATGGCAACACTTAACCCTGGAGTAAGTCTTACAGGAAGATGTCCTACTTGCCAACAAGAACCTACAGCTAGTCATAGAAGATCACAGGTGTTTCTTGGTTAAATAATTAAGTTTCAAACTTGATGTGTAGGCTTCCCAAAAAATAGTGAAAGTTCTTTCCTGTTTTTAAATTTTAATACAATAGAGACAATACAATACCTACTCTACCCGACGATTTTTATAAGCCATAAAAAAAGCAGACTTTTGGAATTTC
>CAYYNF010000087.1:0-8856 GCA_964472695.1 uncultured Flavobacteriaceae bacterium | reverse complement strand
GGGATAAACAGTATGCTTGGGTAACACTTGAAACTGCAGGAGAGTTAAAACCTGATGTAGCACTGTTTTCAGCAGGAGGTGATACTTCATTAGAATGGGCTCCAAAATTTGCCGAGGTAGGTACTACAGTAGTGGATAATTCATCTGCATGGCGAATGGATCCAACTAAAAAGTTGGTTGTACCAGAAATTAATGGTGATGTATTAACTGCTGAAGATAAAATTATAGCTAATCCTAACTGTTCTACAATTCAGTTGGTAATGGCATTAGCTCCACTTCATAAGAAATACCAAATGAAACGATTAATCGTTTCTACGTACCAGTCTGTATCAGGAACAGGAGTGAAGGCTGTACAGCAGATGGAAAATGAATCAAAAGGTATTGAAGGTGAAATGGCGTATAATTACCCTATTAATCGAAATGCAATTCCTCACTGTGATATCTTTTTAGAAAATGGATATACAAAAGAAGAAATGAAATTGGTTAAAGAGCCTAAAAAAATCCTACGTGATGATTCTTTCGCTGTAACAGCAACAGCTGTACGTATTCCTACTTCGGGAGGGCACTCTGAAGCAGTAAACGTAGAATTTGCTAATGATTTCGATTTAACAGAAGTAAGACAACTGTTAAATGAGATGCCTGGTGTAGTTGTACAGGATAATTTAGATACCAATACATATCCAATGCCAATGTATGCTCATGATAAGGATGAGGTTTTTGTAGGGCGTATTCGTAGAGATGAGTCATTGCCAAATACATTAAATATGTGGATTGTAGCGGATAACTTACGTAAAGGAGCTGCTACTAATACAGTACAAATAGCGGAGTATTTAGTAAAAGAAAACTTATTAGGATAGTATTTGTAATAGTATTTCGATAATTCAGAAAACGACTAAGAGTATGTACTCTTAGTCGTTTTTTATGTTCACTAGCCTAACCACCCGTCTCTATCTAGACTACGATACTGAATAGCTTCGGTAATATGATGATCTTGTATATCGGTAGTTTGTTCAAGATCTGCAATGGTTCGTGCTACTTTTAAAATACGATCATAAGCACGTGCAGATAAATTAAGGCGTTCCATTGCTGATTTTAGTAATTCTTTAGAGTCTTTACTAAGTTTACAGAACTCACGAATTTGCTTTACTTCCATTTGGGCGTTATAATGTAGATCTTGTTTATTAGAAAATCGTTCATTTTGAATTTTACGTGCAGCAACAACACGTTCACGAATTACTTTACTTGATTCTCCTTTGCGTTCGTCACTTAACTTATCAAAAGGTACAGGAGTCACTTCAATATGGATATCAATTCGATCAAGTAAAGGTCCTGAAATTTTGTTCATATAACGCTGTATTTCTGCAGGTGAAGAGGTTTTTGGAGAATCAGGATCATTAAAATATCCATTCGGGCTAGGGTTCATACTTGCTACAAGCATAAAACTAGAAGGATAAGTAACTGTAAATTTTGCTCTTGAGATAGTAACTTCTCGATCTTCTAAAGGCTGACGCATAACCTCTAGTACTGTGCGTTTAAACTCGGGTAATTCATCTAGGAATAAAACCCCATTATGAGAAAGTGAAATTTCACCAGGTTGAGGGTATTGTCCTCCACCCACTAATGCTACGTCTGAAATAGTATGATGTGGACTACGGTAAGGGCGTATAGATAGTAACCCCACATTATCCTTTAGTCGACCTGATACACTGTGTATTTTAGTGGTCTCTAGTGCTTCATTTAGTGTCATTGGAGGTAAAATACTTGGTAATCTTTTTGCTATCATTGTCTTTCCTGAGCCAGGAGGTCCTACAAGAATAATATTATGTCCTCCAGCAGCAGCTATTTCCATACAGCGTTTTACGCTTTCTTGTCCTTTAACATCCGAAAAATCATAGTCAGTATTATCATAGGCTAAAGCAAATTCCTTGCGGGTATCTACAATAGTTTGTTCCAGTGCAATACCTTTGTCAAAAAAGTCGATTACCTGACTGATATGGCTTATACCATAGACTTCTAAATTATTAACGATGGCAGCTTCTTTTGCATTTTGCTGAGGAAGTATAAACCCTTTAAATCCATCTTCACGAGCCTTAATAGCTATAGGGAGTACTCCTTTTATAGGTTGTAAGCTTCCATCTAGTGATAATTCTCCCATTATAAGATAGTTGGCGACTTCACTAGCTTCTATTTGACTACTAGCGCTTAATATACCTATTGCTAAAGGTAAATCGTAGGCAGCTCCTTCTTTACGCATATCAGCAGGAGCCATGTTAATCGTAATTTTTTTACCAGGGAGCTTATATCCATTATTCTTTAAGGCAGCGGCAATTCGAAAACTACTTTCTCGAATCGCATTATCAGGTAAGCCTACCAAGTGATAGCCTACACCTTTATCTATATTTACTTCAACAGTGATAGTAGTAGCACTTACTCCAAATACAGCACTACCGAAAACTTTTACAAGCATAAGTTAAGGATCAGTTAGTTCTTATTAAGATAGCTTATTTTTTATAATGTTGAATATTTGTACTTTAATTTTTTTCGAGAACTAGAATTATTGGATAGCATATAGGTGATTTTTTTTGATGATCTGAAATAGAAAAACAATACTGAAAATGGCTTGTAAAACAGTGTTTTTTTTTATTAAAAAAGTTGGAATATAGATAAACTTTATTTTTATAAAAATAAAGTTTATCTGTCTTAAAATAAGTTATATAACATGGGGAGGTGTTTAGGTTTTTGGATTACTTTTGTCGGAAATAAAAAATTAAGATTATGGGACTTATAGATCGCTTAAGAGGGGAAAAAACAGAAGCAGAATTAACAGAAGCGGCTTTATCAAGAGCATTAGTGGCTGGTGTAAATAGTGATTTTTTTAGAGATGCTATACAAGAGGAACTAGAAAAGCATTGTGGAGTTGATGACTTGACATTCTCAGATAAGCAAGTGCTAAAAAAATGTGCAGAAGAAATTCGTGAGGAGCTCAAATTACCAACTTCAAAATTAAGTAATAAGCGTATATCAAGAGCTATAGCTGATATGATACATAAGAATCGTTTAGTTCAAGGAGCAAGACTAAGAGTATTGAAAGGTAGAGATGCAGCAGCAGCTCCACTTCTAGAAAATCTTAAGGAAATGGATCAGATACTTCCAAAAGATTTTGAGAGAATGGGATCGACACTTGCAGAAGGTAGGGTAAGAAGGGTATTAGCTGAAGCAAAAACACAAGATTTACAAGAACAAAGTCAGGGTGAAAGTTCGAAAAGAACAAGAAGTAGATCACAAAACTTTTAATTTTCCAAAAAATAGGACAATTGGTATTATTCTATAGATACTACCTATTCTTTATTGCAATTGTATCAAAAGATCAATCGTAGCTACAGTTACGATTGATTTTTTTTGAACTTAATTGAAATTTATAGCATTGAAAACAATCTTATGATAGTTTATATGGAGGCGAAAAGCATGAAAAATAAATTAAAGAGTTTTATTTCAAATATAAAACACCACATATCTAAGAATAAAAAAATGAATTCAGACTTAGAGAATGAGGGTAAAGAATCAAATTTAGAAAAGCGGTATAAAGAAATGTTTCAAATCATTGCACGTGAGTTTGATGATGATAAGTTAGCCTCTTTTCTACTACGTGAATTTGAGGAGAAATGTGATGTAGATGACCTAAATACTCTAGATAAAGAAGTCATAGGAAAATACGTTAAGGAAGTTGCTAGTTATATAAAAGAGGATTTTACTGCAAGAAAAGAGAAATGTATACAACTAATGGAAGACTACCTTAAAGATAGAGGGCGAGAGAATCCATTGGGGACAGTCGAGGAGATAGTTATGAAGACTAATAGTCTTTTAGATAATATGGTAGAAGATATAATCTATAATATAGATAATACTTATATAAAAAGAGTGAAACTTGAAGTGTTAAAGGCTAGAGAGTTAATGCGATATGAATTATCACAGGTACGTCCAAGAAGAAGAGTGAAACGTATTTTAGCTGAAAATAAAAGAAGACAAAGTGAAGTTTCTAAAAGGGCTTCAGGTCAAGAAAAAGGTAATAAAGAACATTGGTTCAAAATTAAGTGGTTTTGAACCAATGTTTTAAAATAGGTTAGTTTTATGAGTTTACCTATTCGAGGTATATGATGCTTAACTCTTACCCATTTTTTTAGCTTTGATGCTCAATGTTGCGTGTGGTACAAGTTTTAATCGTTCTGGGTTTATAAGCTCTCCTGTACGTCTGCATATACCGTAAGTTTTATTTTCGATACGTGCTAATGCGTTCTTTAAGTCTCGGATGAATTTTTCTTGACGTATGGCTAATTGTGCGTTTGCTTCTTTAGACATTACAGCACTTCCTTCTTCGAAAGACTTAAACTGAGGAGAGGTGTCATTAGTGCTATTATCCATATTATTAAGATAGGCACTTTTTAGCATCTCTAAGTCTTTCTTAGCTTTCTCTATTTTCTCTAAGATAATTCCTCTGAACTCTTCAAGATGTTCATCAGAGAATCTCAGTTTCATATCAGGGCTTTGATTTTCCATATTATTTAAGTTTTCGTATTAGTATTTTGGTTTTTATATTGTCAAATTCAATGTCAGTACCACCGTCGATACGCTCTTCAAAATTAATATTTTTAGTCAATGTTTCTGTTTTGATATAATCATCATTACTCAATACAGCTTCTTCTATGATATCATTTTTTTCAAAGAAAATTTCGATGTGATCTACGACTTCAAAATCTTGATCTTTACGTAAATTCTGAATACGATTCACCAATTCACGAGAAATTCCTTCTTTCCTTAAGTTCTCATCTATAGTGACATCTAATGCTACTGTTATACCATTTGCATTTGCTACCAACCATCCTTCAATGTCTTGAGATGTAATCTCTACATCTGATAGTTCTAGCGTAATTTTGCTGCCATTGATATCTATAGTGTAAACACCTTCTTTTTCTAAGGTATTAATCTGATCTTGATCAAAGTTTTGAATTTGTCCAGCAACAGCCTTCATATCTTTTCCGAAACGAGGTCCTAATGCTTTAAAATTCGGTTTTATCTTTTTTACTAATACTCCCGAAGCATCATCTAAAAGTTCGATCTCTTTTACGTTTACTTCACTTTTTATAAGATCAGCAACAGCTTCTATATCATGTTTGTCAGTTTCGTTTAATACAGGTATCATAATACGCTGTAATGGCTGACGTACTTTAATTTTTTCTTTTTGTCTTAAAGAAAGTACTAATGAAGATACTGTTTGAGCTTTGTTCATCTTCTGCTCTAAACTACTATTTACTAAATTTCTATCGAAAGTAGGGAAATCAGCTAAATGTACACTTTCAAAGTTTTCTTTACCTGTACATGTTATCAAGTCCTTGTATAGCTTGTCCATAAAAAATGGAGCTACAGGGGCACTTAATTTTGCTACTTCTAATAAACATGTATATAGCGTTTGGTATGCTGATACTTTATCTGTTCCATAACTTCCTTTCCAGAATCTACGGCGGCAGAGACGAACGTACCAGTTACTTAAGTTTTCCTGAACAAAGTCAGAAATAGCTCTAGTAGCTTTTGTTGGTTCGTAGTCTGCATAATAAATGTCAACTTTCTCAATTAAAGTATTTAATTCACTTAGGATCCATTGATCTATTTCAGGGCGTTCCTCAATCGCTATTTCGGCTTCGCTATAGTTGAAATTATCTAAATTAGCATACAATGCAAAGAACGAATAAGTATTATATAGTGTTCCAAAGAACTTACGACGAACCTCAGCTATCCCCTCTACATCAAACTTCAAATTATCCCAAGGATTAGCATTGCTAATCATATACCAACGTGTGGCATCAGGACCATAAGTATCTAATGTTTCAAAAGCATCTACGGCATTTCCTAGACGTTTTGACATTTTTTGTCCGTTTTTATCAAGTACTAAACCATTTGATACTACGTTTTTGTAAGCAACATCATCAAAAATCATAGTTGCGATTGCGTGTAGCGTATAGAACCATCCACGAGTTTGGTCTACACCTTCAGCAATAAAGTCAGCCTTGCGAGCACCAGCTTCTACTTTTTCTTTATTTTCGAAAGGATAGTGCCATTGTGCTACAGGCATTGACCCTGAGTCAAACCATACATCGATCAGATCACTTTCACGCTTCATGGGTTTTCCTGAGTCTGATACTAATGTAACTTGGTCAACAATATTTTTATGTAAGTCAATTTTGTTATAGTTTTCATCAGAGAAATCCCCTACAACAAAATCGGCGAATATATCTTTACTTTCAACACCTGCATTGATAGCTTTAGTTATCTCTGACTTTAACTCTTCTACAGATTCAATAATTTTAGTCTCGGTACCATCTTCAGTTCTCCAAATAGGTAGAGGAATTCCCCAATAACGAGAGCGAGAAAGGTTCCAGTCATTGGCATTTGCTAACCAGTTTCCGAAACGTCCTTCACCTGTAGCTTTTGGTTTCCAATTGATTCCTAAGTTCAGTTCGTGCATACGATCTTTTACATCGGTTACTTTAATGAACCAAGAATCTAATGGGTAGTATAAAATAGGTTTATCAGTACGCCAACAATTAGGGTAACTGTGTACATATTTCTCTACTTTAAAAGCTTTGTTTTCAGTCTTTAGTTTTATGGCAATTTCTACATCTACCGACTTTTCTGGAGCTTCACCTTCATTATAATACGCATTTTTTACGTATTTACCAGCAAATTCTCCTAAATGTTCTGTAAATTTTCCCTGTAAGTCTACCAAAGGTACTAAATTATCATTAGCATCTTTTACTAACATAGGAGGTACTTCAGGTGTAGCTTGTTTTGCCACTAAGGCATCATCAGCACCAAAAGTAGGAGCTGTGTGTACAATACCAGTACCGTCTTCAGTAGTTACAAAATCACCTAAAATTACTCTGAAAGCATTTTCAGGATTTTCAGCAGGAAGGCAGTAATCTAATAACTGCTCGTATCTGATACCTTCTAAGTCTTTACCTATGAAGCTAGTTAATATTCGGTAAGGGATAACTTTATCTCCTGCTTTGTACGCTGTGATTTCTTCAGTACTTTCTACAGCGTTAAACTTTTTACCAGCAAATTGTTTTCCTACTAAGTTTTTAGCTAATAGTACTTTAATAGGTTCAAAAGTATATTGGTTAAAAGTTTCTACTAAAACATATTCAATTTTTGGACCTACTGTCAAAGCAGTATTGCTTGGTAGTGTCCAAGGAGTGGTAGTCCATGCTAGGAAGTGAATATTACCAAAACCTTGTAAGAAATCAGGTAATGATTCATTAATAGCTTTAAATTGAGCTACAATTGTTGTGTCAGTTACATCTTGATAAGTTCCCGGTTGGTTTAGTTCATGTGAGCTTAGACCTGTTCCTGCTTTTGGTGAGTAGGGTTGGATGGTGTAGCCTTTATAAATAAGATCTTTTTTATAAAGCTGTGCTAATAGCCACCATACCGATTCCATATATTTAGGTTTGTAGGTGATATAAGGATTTTCCATATCTACCCAGTAACCTACACGCTCCGTAAGGTTGTTCCAAACGTCGGTATATTTCATTACCGCTTCACGGCAAGCTTGGTTATATTCCTCAACCGAAATTTTAGTACCAATATCTTCTTTTGTAATTCCTAACTGTTTTTCAACACCTAGTTCTACAGGAAGACCGTGTGTATCCCAACCCGCTTTACGCTTTACTTGAAAGCCTTTTTGAGTTTTATAACGACAAAAAATATCCTTAATAGAACGAGCCATTACATGGTGAATACCAGGTAATCCGTTAGCTGAAGGTGGTCCTTCAAAAAATATAAAAGGTTCATTACCTTCACGAGAACTAATACTTTTATTAAAAATATCTTTTGATTTCCAGTAGTTTAATATTTCTTCTGCTACTTTTGGCAGGTCCAGACCTTTATACTCAGCAAACTTTGTACTCATGACTATTGTTTTTCTGTCAATTTTGGGTTACAATGTTGCGAAAATAGGTAAATAAAAACTTTTTTTAAAGCACTTATTATTGATGTATCTATAAAAACAGAAAATAATGTAGTTAGGATTACGAGAGTATTTATTTTTTAGGACTAATATCTGTTATTTAATCCATAGTTTCGGGTTTACAAATTGATCTTTATGGTATATTGAGAATTTGATTATATTTTTCTTTGTTTTGGCGTTGGTGCGTACTACTCCTAAAACAGCTCCTGTTTCAACTTTATCTCCTTCCTCTACAGTAATATCTTCGATGTTATAGTACGTTGTGATGTATTCCCCGTGACGTACTTGTACAAGTTTTGCGGCTCCTTTAATAGCTTGTACGGTAGATACCTCTCCTTCAAATATTGAAATTACTTTTTCTCCTTTTTCGGTTTGAATATCGATACCGCTATTATTGATTTCGATATTCTTTAAAATAGGGTGTTGTTGTTTTCCGAATTTTTTTACAATTATTCCTTTAACAGGCCATGGTAGTTGACCTTTATTCTTTTGAAACTTCTTATGGATTACTCCAGTTACGTTTGTTTGTCGTTCTCTTTCTGCTTTTTTGCGAGCAAGCTCTTTAGCTCTTGCTTTGGCAATAGCTTCACGTATTAACTTTTCTATTTGTTTATTGATTTCAGCTGCCTTTTTTTCTTGTTCTTCAATGAGGTTGGTGTATTTTTCCTGATCGTCTTCTATATCCAAAATCAGTTTATTTTGTACGTTTCTTTCATTAACTAACTGTTTTTGAGTTTGAGTGTTGTTTTTAATAAGTTTCTCTTTTTGTTTAAGTTCAGATTCTAGTTCTTTTTGAATATCAGCAATTATTAGCTCTTTTTCTTGAATAAGTAGTC
>CAYYNF010000086.1:0-8918 GCA_964472695.1 uncultured Flavobacteriaceae bacterium | reverse complement strand
TCTGGCATTAATATTTTGATAAAATGATAATTTGATGCAAAGATCAAAGTATTGGCTAAAGCAGCTAAGTATCCTAGTTTAAGTTTAGAAAAATATGGCATTAGGCTATTTCATTTTAATACAAATATTAGTTTTTTATTTCAGTTTTTTTATTTCTCCCTACCAAGTATACACCTGAAAAGATAAGGATAGCCGCAATGACCTTTATACGATCTAATTTATCTGCTCCTGAAGTAATCGCTATAAGCGTAGCCAACAGTGGTTGGAAATATACAAATACCGCTACAGTAGTAGGTTTAAGAGCACGTATAGCAAAAATGTTTAGTATATATGTTCCGAAAGTCACAAAGAACACTACAAAAAAGATCACCCAGTAGGCACTTTTAGGTAATATTGAGAAATCCATTTCCAGTACGTCAGGAAGTCCAAAAGGTAGTACAAGTAAGCAACCAATAGTATACAACCATTTCATAAATGTAAATGGATGATATTTTTGAGTAAGCTTTTTTACAACAATAAGGTACGAAGCAAAAGAAGCTGCGTTTATCAACAAGCAAATATTCCCTGTAAAAGGGTCAGGAGCATTTGCTATTTGAGATTTTCCGTACAGAATCATAATAAGCGTTCCCCCAAAACCTAGAAGTAAACCCAAAATACGTAAAGCTTTTAGTTTTTCTTTCAAAAAGATTACTGCTAATATTAGCGTAATCATAGGAGTAGTTACCATCATTACCGAAGCACTAATAGGAGTGGTAAGATTTAGTCCGTAAAAAAAGACTAACATATTTAAACCTACTCCGAAGAGGCTAGCTAGGAACAATCTAGGGTAGTCTTCTCTTTCGATACGTTCTTTTGGACCCAAAAGACCTACTAACCAAAACAGCATGGCTCCACCTACAACTCTGAATAGTATGAATCCAAAAGGCTTTACATAATGGGGCATTACCGTTTTGGCAATACTATAGTTTAAGGCATATATAATACAAACTATAGATGCCGCAATAAGTGCCCATTGACGTTTAGAAAGGAATTTAAACATGAGTTAAAAAATCAGCTGCCGCTTGAAGTGTTTTTTTACTATTTCCTACAAAAAATTGATCTTCTACTGCTATGATAGGGCGTTTTATGAAAGAGTAGTGTTCTAATAACAAAGATTTGTAATCTTCTTCTGATAGTACTGCTTCTTTCAAATTACGCTCTCTATATAATACCGACCTTCTATTAAAAAGACTCTCGTAGCTTCCTGTAGCTTCTCGAAGTTGTTCGATCACCTCGGCACTTACCGCTTCTTCTTTTACGTTTTGTAATGTGAATCCTTTTTCTTCAAGACCTAATTCCTTGATAATACGTTTGCATGTACTACAAGTTGATAAATGATATACTTTTTTCAGCATGGGTTATTTGTGTTTTTGTAAATTGTCATTCCTGAAGCCAATATACTTCAAAAAAAGTGAGTTATGATTCTTAATTCTATAGAATAATGTATAAATATTTTAGCAGTCTTTTAATAATACTAATTAGCTTACATGTTGTTGCACAGAATGTAGCACAAGACTGGAAAGCTTACCCTGCTTTTGACCAATTCACGAGTATAACAGCTTCTGATAGTCAAGTTTTCGTAGCTTCTAAAGCGAGTGTATTTATGTATGATATATCTGATAAGAAAACAATAAGTTATACCACTATAAACGGGTTATCAGGAGACGAAATCAGTACTATCTTATTTAGTGAAGCACATCAAATGCTATTGATAGGTTATACTAATGGGCGTTTAGAGCTTTTAAACCCTTATAACTCTCGAGTAACTCAAGTGGTTGATATTTTGAATCAAAGTCAAATCCTTACTGAGCAGAAACATATTTATGATTTTGCTATAGAAGGGGATCACCTGTATATCGCCACAGGTTTTGGAGTAATAGAGTACAACCTCGATAGTGGTTTTTTTGGGGAAACTTATCGTATAGCTGATACTATGCCAGTAAATAGTATTGCTGTACAGGATGAAGAGTTGTTTTTGAGTATAAGTAATGACGGAACTTATAGGGCCGATACCCGTGATGATCTTCATATAAATTCAAACTGGCATAAATTACAGGATGACGTATTTACACAACTTTTAATTTTTAATGATCAAGTTGTAGGTCATACAGGAGGGAATCAGTTATACTTATTTAATGAAAATACTTTTGTTCCTAGTATTGATCTGGGGGATACTATTCTAGATATAAGTACTCAAGGTGTAGAACTTTGTGTAACAAAAAATTCGAGTATAGAACTACTTCAAAGTATTTTGTCCAGAGGGACTGTGTACAATCATAGTCGTACTATAGATCTGGCTATTTATTATGAAGATCAATTTTATGTTGCAGATCAAGGTAATGGTTTTTTTACTGGAGATACTATCGATATCGAAAGCCAAACATCCATTGAACCAGCAGGACCTTTGGGGGATTATTGCTACGGTGTAGCAGCTTACGATGGTGAATTATGGTTAACTCATGGTAGTGTGAGTAATCGTTTTTCTGCAAATGATATTTCACGTACTGGAATTTCTCATAGCGATCAAGGGAATTGGTCTAATGTTACTAACGAAACAATTTTTGGAATAGCGGACATTTGTAATGTTACTATTAATCCTAATGATAAGGAGCATGTATTGTTTTCTGCCTTTTACGGAGGACTTTTAGAATATAAAGACGAAGAATTCAGTTTATATAATCGTGATAATAGCAATATCGAAGCTGACTTCGGATTTGGTGATGGAAGTTATGAACCTACGAGTATCGATAAGGTGTTTACAGCAACTTTCGATCAAAATAATGCTATTTGGATAAGTAACAACAGAACATTTAATCCTTTAAAAAAGTTAGAAGTCCAAGATGAAAATCAGGATGGTCTCACTGTAAACGTGAGAGGTCTTATAACAGAGCAATCGGCTAACATCAAATTCAATTTTTGGGATTTAGTGGTTGATATTGATAACCGTTTGTATGTAGCAACCTATAACAATGGACTCATTGCTTATGACATCAACACACGGCAACTGGTTAATATAGATCATGAAGGTTTAGGTATTAATGATGATTTAAGTGTACGTACCTTAGCATTAGATCAAAATAATGAGCTTTGGATAGGTACAGCTGGTGGTTTACGTCGTTTTACTAACCCTAGGGTAATATTTGAACAAGGAACAGCAGCACAGGCAAGTGATATTATTTTTGAGAGTGATGGTATTGCTCAACAACTTTTTTCGCAACAGGTAATTACTGATATTGTTGTTGATGCTGATAATAATAAATGGGTCGCTACTAGTGATTCAGGGGTTTTCTATATTAGCGGAGATGGTCAGGAGACTGTTCACAACTTCACTAAGGAAAATTCGCCATTACCTTCCAACGTAATTTCACAAATAAGCATAGACCCCGTACGTGGTGATGTATTTTTTGCTACTGAAAATGGTCTAGTGTCTTTTAATGGAAAAATTACAGAAGCAAATTCAGACTTAAATACAGTTAAAGTCTTTCCTAATCCTGTTCGACCTGAATATGACGAGGTAACTGTGACCATACAAGGACTTACACTGGGAGCAAATGTAAAGATTACTGATATTGAAGGTAATTTGGTATTTGAGGCACAAAATGACACTTTTTCTTTTGGAGGAAGTGGAACTATTTTTTGGGATACACGTAGCTTTGATGGTCGGGAAGTGGCATCGGGAGTGTATATGATTTTAGTAACCTCAGAAGATCAAACCATTACTACTGTAGAAAAATTATTGATTGTACGCTAATGTTAATCAAATCAAAAGCTATTGTACTTAAGACAATTCGTTATAGCGAATCGGATCTTATTGTAAAACTATATACACAAGATAGAGGAATATTATCCTTTATACTTAAGGGGGTACTGAAGTCTAAGAAGGGAAAAATTAGAGCTTCATTTTTTCAGATAGGTAATCAATTAGAAATTGATTATATATATCGTACTAGGTCAAATTTACAGCATTTAAAAGAGGTGAAAATAAGTTCTCATTACCGTGATTTATCTACGAATATTTTTAAGTCGAGTGTGCTAACTTTTGTTCTAGAGGTATTTCATAATGTATTACCTGATGAAGATCAAGATGTTCCCTGTTTTATTTTTTTAGAACAATCACTTTTATGGCTTGACAACTCAGAAGATTACCTGTTATTTCATCATTATTTTTTACTACAGCTTACACATTATTTAGGTTGTTTTCCTACTAAGGAAGCTTATGATTATTCGCATGTCTATTCAACTATTGATTTTAGTATGTTTGAGCCCTATCTAGATCTAGAGTTAGCTTCTCTGAACACTTTAAAAGTCCCTAAATCGGAACGAGAATTACTTTTAGAAAAGATATTGAGCTATTACAAGTTGCATTTACCTGATTTCAAAGAACCCAAATCTCTATTAGTATTTAAGCAATTGTTCTCATAAAAACAGCTGGAGCTATCACTCGTATATTTTGAAATAAAAAAGCGTCTTTACTGCATGAGTAAAAGACGCTTCTTATATGATTTACAGATAGAAGTAATGGTTTGTTTTATCCACAAACTTCATTGTTATAATATTCGATCTCGATAATATTCAACATCTTTTCAGTAGCTTTTATAGCCGATACTGTTTGATCAGAATCTAATCCACGAGACATAAACTCCTTTTGGTTATCCTTCCATGTGATTACCGTTTCACATAAGGCATCCGAGTTACTTCCAGGAGGAATACGTACTGAATAGTCTACCAATTTAGGAAGACTCTTATTATGTTTAGCATATATTTTTCGTACAGCATTTAGAAACGCATCAAACTGCCCATCACCCTGTGCATGTTCTTCTATAGTATCATCTCCAATTTTTATAGATACTGTAGTTGAAGGTTTTAATCCTTTAGAATGTGTAAGTACATAGGATTGTACAATTACCTTAGGTTCACTATTTGTTGTACTTAATACGTCTGAAATAATATAAGGTAAATCATCTTTAGTGAGTACTTCTTTTTTATCACCTAATTCTATGACACGTTTAGTAATTTTCTTTACATCCTCTGGACTAAACTCTAGACCAAGTTCTTGTAAATTTTTCTCGATATTTGCTTTGCCAGAAGTCTTTCCTAAGGCATATTTACGCTTACGTGAGAAACGTTCAGGAAGTAAATCATTAAAATACAAGTTCTTCTTGTTGTCACCATCTGCATGGATTCCTGCTGTTTGCGTAAAAACATTATCACCCACAATAGGTTTATTTACAGGAATACGGAAACCCGAAAAATTTTCTACTAATTTCCCTAACATATACAGTTGTCCTTCGTCTACTTTAGTATCGTACTCAGGTAGGAAGTCATTAATGGCAGCAATTGCACTTGCCATAGGAGCATTACCAGCACGCTCACCCATACCATTCAACGTAAGGTGTAGCCCTTTAGCTCCAGATTTCACGGCTTCCATTATATTAGCTACACATAAATCATAGTCGTTATGTGCATGAAAGTCAAAATGAGCATCAGGATATCTTTCTGTTAGTTCTGCAATATATCCTGCTGTTTCGTCATAAGTTAACACCCCCAAAGTATCGGGAAGCATAATACGCTTTACAGGCTGTTGTGTTAGAAAATCTAAATATTGAAGTACATATTCTTTAGAATTTCGCATTCCATTACTCCAATCCTCAAGATATACATTAGTAGCAATACCTTTTTCCTGAGCTAAAGCAATATTTTCTGAGATATCTGCAAAGTGTTGCTCTGGTGTCTTCTTTAATTGATATGTCAAATGATTTAGTGAACCTTTTGTAAGTAGGTTCTGTACTTTAGCACCTGCTTCGATCATCCAGTCTATTGATATACCTTTATCAATAAAGGTAAGTACTTCTACACAGTCTATAAATCCATTTTCATTTGCCCAAGCAGTAATTCCTTTTACAGCATCGAATTCACCCTGAGATACCCTTGCTGAAGCTACTTCAATACGGTCTACCTTAAGACTTTGTAATAATAATTTTGCTAAGCTCAATTTTTCAGTAGCTGAAAAGGATACTCCAGAGGTCTGTTCCCCATCTCGTAGGGTAGTATCCATGATTTCGATATTTCTTTTCATGTCTTTCTTAAACTGTAGGTTTGCTATATAATCTTAATTTTGACTTACAAAAGTATTGAAATTAGTTCATTTATGAAATAGCTAAGAAACGCTACTTAAATGTAATACAGATACTGTTTTTTAGAATGCGATATAATTTCTAGTAAAGTTGTTGTGTTGTTTCCGATTTAGAATGATAAATCTAAACTAAGTGCGGATATTCTTAAGGTGAAGAAAGGGGGTAAGTGCTTTTTTATTAGTTTTTTTATTTTTTGATAATAAGTGAGTTAGTGTTGTTGTTTGTGTGTGAAATTAAGTTTGGTATTATTATGTGTTGCTATAAAATCTTTTGATAAATTTACGTAGTTCATGTAGTAGGTATTTGATTATGATTTATTTTCCTTTATAATCTAATATTTTTACAGCTTCTATATTAATTTACGATACAAATAAGATGCATAATGATAAAATGGGGAGGAGCAATACTAGGGTTGCTTATATTTAAACGTTTATCAGGTCTTTTTATAGGATATTTTGTAGGCTACCTTATTGAAGTATACCGACAAAAAGGTTCTTCAAAGAGATCTAAATCTGCCACTATAGATGATTTCGAATTTAATTTACTAATACTTGCTTCATTAATTATTAAGGCTAATACTAATATTAATAAAGTAGAGCTAGACTATGTTCGGAATTATTTCGTGAGAAGTTATGGTAAAGAAAAGGCAAATGAAACTTTTAAAGTTTTTAATACAATCAATAAGAAAAAAGCTATTGATACCAAAAAGGCTATAGATTCGATTACAAGGAAAACAAGTTATGAATCACGATTACAGATTATACATTTCCTCTTTACTATAGCACAAGCTGATAGGAGTATTACTGAAAAACAAATTGCAAAGATTCAAGAAATTTCAAGAAATTTCTCTATCCATACATCTGATTTTATAAGTATAAAGGCGATGTTTATAAAGGAGAATCAGCATGTCAATTACTTTGCTATTCTCGATATACCACCTACGGCAAGTAATGATGATATTAAAAAAGCTTATCGTAAAATGGTTAAGAAATATCATCCTGATAAATTGACACACCTACCAGAACACTTGAAACAAGGTGCTAAAGAAAAATTCCTAACGGTACAGAAGGCTTATGAGGCTTTACAGAAAGAAAGGGGCTTTTAATAGTTACTCTAAAAATAGAATCACTTTTTGTACAGTCCAGAGTCGGCCTTATAGAAGATAACATATAAGCACATGTAATTTTTATAGAAATTCATCTACTATAAGATTTAATCACCACTCATTTTATTAATGCCTTTTTTGTATTTTTGTTGTATCAATTATTTTAATTCATGGAAGTACAAGGAAAAGTAAAACTTATTAAGGCAACAGAAACTGTTGGTAGTAATGGATTCAGAAAGAGAGATATTATCATCACTACTGATGAACAGTATCCACAGCACTTATCAATCCAATTTGTTCAAGATAAATGTGATTTACTAGATGCTTTTCAGCTTGGGCAGAATGTGAAAATTGGTATCAATTTAAGAGGTCGAGAGTGGGTAAATCCACAAGGTGAAACAATCTATTTTAATACGATCCAAGGATGGCGTATTGAAGCTTTAGTTGCTGCTGGAGCTCCTACAGGAAGTATACCACCACCTGTTTCACCAGAAAATGCTTTTTCTCCTGCAACTAATTTAGGGAATACTGAAGAGGAGGACGATTTACCTTTTTAAGTACTGATTAGTTAATACAGCTCAATTTATACAAGGGTATAAAAAAGATCAAAATATGGGGAATACCTCCAGTTTTGATCTTTTTTAATTTATACTCTTTTGTATTTGATTTATACCAAATTGGTATTATTTCGAAAAAGCGGTATGCATGTCAAATCTCACATTTAAAAATACGTATATTTGTCATTTAATCTATTGCTATGATACATTCAATGACTGGTTTTGGAAAAGCTATTTTTCAAAATGATAATAAAAAAATTAGCCTTGAAGTTAAGTCTTTAAATAGTAAGAATATTGATTTAAATTCTAGAATCCCTAGTAAGTACCGTGAGAAAGAATTGTATTTACGTAATAAGATCGCAAAAAGATTATTGAGAGGTAAGGTTGATTTTGGATTGTATATAGAAGTGACCAATGAGGAGGCTAAATCCACTATAAATACATCTGTGGTTCAGACTTACATGAATCAGTTAAGTGGTTTTCCTGGGACTACTCCTTCCGAATTGTTACGTATAGCTATGAATCTTCCTGATGTATTAAAAGTAGATCGTGAAAACTTAGATGAAGAGGAGTTTTTGGAGATAGATAAACTATTAGACCAGGTGTTAGATGCTGTTCAAGAATACCGTTCTAGTGAGGGGATGGCTCTCGAAAAAGATTTCAGGAAACGTATTGATGCTATAGATAGTTTATTAGATCGTATTATTGAAGTAGATCCTGAACGTATTACGAATGTGCGTACTCGCTTACAGAAAGGGATAGAAGAGCTTAAAGATCGTGTAGATGAAAATCGTTTCGAGCAAGAGCTTATATACTATATCGAAAAGTTTGATATTACAGAAGAGAAAGTACGCCTTAAAAATCATTTAAGTTATTTCTTAGAAAATTTAGATTCTCCAAACTCTAATGGGAAAAAGCTAGGCTTTATTACTCAAGAGATCGGTAGGGAAATTAATACTATTGGTAGTAAGTCTAATTTTGCACCTATGCAGAAGCTTGTCGTGCAGATGAAGGATGAATTAGAAAAAATAAAAGAGCAACTTTTAAACGTGTTATAAATTATGGCTGTAAATAAACTAATCG